>DATJUT010000079.1 GCA_035502185.1 Gemmatimonadales bacterium | reverse complement strand
TACGTCTTCCCGCCCGAGCAGAGCCTGCGCCTGGCGACCGACGTGTTCCGCTTCGTCCTGGAGCGCGGCCTCGCCTTCAATCCGATCTCGATCAGCGGCTACCACATGCGGGAGGCGGGCGCCACGGCGGCGCAGGAGCTGGCCTTCACCTTCGCCGACGCGCTCGCCTACCTGCGGCACGCGGCGCGGGCCGGCCTCGACGTGAACCGGCTCGCGGCGCGGATCTCGTTCTTCTTCGCGGCGCACAACGACCTGTTCGAGGAGGTGGCGAAGTTCCGCGCCGCCCGGCGCCTGTGGGCCACGCTGGTCCGGGAGGAGTTCGGCGGCGACGAGGCGGCGTGCCGGCTCCGCTTCCACACGCAGACCGCGGGGTCCACGCTCACCGCGCAGCAGCCGATGGTGAACGTGGTGCGCGTCGCCGTGCAGGCGCTGGCGGCGGTGCTGGGCGGCACCCAGTCGCTGCACACCAACGCCTTCGACGAGGCGCTCGCGCTGCCGACCGCCGAGTCGGCGCGCCTCGCGCTCCGGACCCAGCAGGTGCTCGCCCACGAGTCCGGCGTCACCGGCACCGCCGACCCGCTCGGCGGCTCCTACTACGTCGAGGCGCTGACGGCGGCCCTCGAGGCCGCGGCCCGGGAGCTGATGGCCGAGGTCGAGCGCCGCGGCGGAGCGGTGCGGGCCATCGCCGACGGCTTCGTGCAGCGGGAGATCGCCGCGGCCGCGTACGCCGCCCAGCTGGGCATCGAGCGCGGCGACGACGTCATCGTGGGCGTGAACCGCTTCCAGGAGGGCGAGGCCGCCGGCGCCCCACCGGCGCCCGACTACACGGCCCTCGCGGCGCGGCAGGTCGAGCGGCTCCGGGCGGCCCGCGCCGCCCGGGACGCCGCCCGCTCCGAGCGCGCGCTCCGCGCGCTGGGCACCGCGGCCGCGGCGCCCGCGGCCCCGCTGATGGAGCTGATCCTGGAGGCCGTCCGCGCGCGGGCCACCGTGGGCGAGATCACGCTCGCGATGGAGCGGGCCTGGGGCCGCTTCGGGAGTTCCTTGACAGCCCCGGCCACCATCGGCTAACCTTATATATCTCTTTGCGTTAGGTCATCAGCCGCAATGCCGACGTACGAGTACAAGTGCCCCAAGTGCGGCACCAGGTTCGAGCGGCTCCAGAAGATCTCGGCGCCGCCGGGCGCGAAGTGCCCCAAGTGCGGGGCCAAGGCCGAGCGCCTGATCTCGGGCGGCCACGGCCTGGTGTTCAAGGGCTCCGGCTTCTACGAGACCGACTACAAGCGTCCGAGCGAGCAGGCGAAGCACGACAAGGCCAAGAGCGACCGGGCGACGCAGCGGCAGAAGGACTCCGGCGAGAAGCCCGCCCCCTCGCCGAAGCCCGACGCACCCAAGTCCGACTCGAAAGCCGACTGACCGTGTCCGAGGACGAGATCAGGGCCGAGCTCGCCCGGGTCGCGGCCGCCCTCGGCGCGCCCGCCGGCGTCGCGGTCGAGCTGGAGACGCCGCGCGAGAAGAGCCACGGGGACCTGGCGACCAACCTCGCGCTGGTGCTCGCGCGCTCGCTCAAGGCCAAGCCGCGGCAGGTCGCCGAGCGGATCGTCGCCGCGCTGAGCTTCCCGCCGGACCTGGTGGCCTCGGTGGAGATCGCGGGTCCGGGCTTCATCAACTTCCGGCTCGCCGCCGACCGGCTCGCCGGCATCCTCTCCCAGATCCTGGCGGCGGGGCCGGCCTACGGCCGCGCGGCCACCGTGCGCGGCGCGCCGGTCAACGTGGAGTTCGTCTCGGCGAACCCGACGGGACCGCTGCACGTGGGGCACGGCCGCCAGGCCGCGCTGGGCGACGCGATCAGCGCGCTGCTGGAGTGGACCGGCTGGAAGGTCACGCGCGAGTTCTACTACAACGACGCCGGCGCGCAGATCCTGAAGCTGGCCGCCAGCGTGCAGGCGCGGGTGGCGCAGCTCGGCGGGCGGACGGCGGAGGTCCCCGAGGGCGGCTACCACGGGGAGTACGTGCGCGAGATCGCCGAGCGCTACCTCGCGGCGCATCCCGCGGACCGGGAGGCGGCGGACGTGGAGGCGGTGCGGCAGTTCGCCGTGGCGGCGCTGCGCGAGGAGCAGGACCGCGACCTCCAGGCGTTCGGGGTGCGGTTCGACGTGTACTTCCTGGAGTCGTCGCTGTACGCCGAGCGGCGGGTGGACGAGACGGTGGCGCGCTGGATCGCCGCGGGCCACACCTACGAGCAGGACGGGGCGCTGTGGCTCCGGACGACGGACTTCGGCGACGACAAGGACCGGGTGGTCCGGCGCAGCGCGGAGAAGGGCGGGGACTACACCTACTTCGTGCCCGACGTCGCGTACCACGTGCACAAGTGGCGGCGCGGGTTCACGCGGGCCATCAACGTGCAGGGCTCCGACCACCACAGCACCGTGACGCGGGTGCGGATCGGCCTGCAGGCGCTGGACCTCGGGGTGAGCGAGGGCTACCCGGAGTACGTGCTGCACCAGATGGTGACGGTGATGAAGGGCGGCGAGGAGGTGCGGATCAGCAAGCGCGCCGGCAGCTACGTCACCGTGCGGGACCTGGTGGACGAGGTGGGGCGCGATGCGGTGCGGTACTTCTTCCTGATGCGGAAGGCCGACTCGCACCTGCACTTCGACATCGACCTGGCGCTGAAGCGCAGCGAGGAGAACCCGGTCTTCTACGTGCAGATGGCGCACGCGCGGATGAGCGGCGTGTTCCGGGTGGGCGGCGTGGACCCGGCCACGGTGGGGGCGGAGGGCGTGGACGTCGCGCTCCTGACCGACCCGAGCGAGGCGGAGCTGCTCAAGGCCCTGGCGCGCTTTCCGGGCGTCGTGGAGCGCGCGGCGGCGGCGCTCGATCCGCAGCGCGTGACGAGCTACCTGGAAGAGCTGGCGCGCGCGGCGCACCTTTGGTACCACCGCTGCAGGGTACTCGGCGAGAACCCGGAGGTCGTGCGCGCGCGCCTGGCGGTGGCGCGGGCCACGCAGATCGTGCTGGCCAACGCGCTCGGGCTCCTGGGCCTGGTGGCCCCGGAGCGCATGTAGCGCCGGGACGGGAGGGGTCGGGATGAGCCTGCTGGTCGTCGGCAGCGTCGCGCTGGACTCGGTCGAGACGCCGTTCGGCCGCACCGAGAACGCCCTCGGCGGGTCCGCCGTGTTCTTCGGGTGCGCGGGGTCGCTGCTCTACCCGGTCCAGATGGTCGGCGTGGTGGGGCGCGACTACCCGATGGCCGAGCTGAAGCGGCTGGCCGAGCGCGGGCTGGACCTCCGGGGCGTGACGGTCGCCGACGGGGAGAGCTTCCGCTGGGCCGGGAAGTACGGCTTCGACCTCTCGACCCGCGACACGCTGGAGACCCGGCTCGGCGTCTTCGCCAACTTCAAGCCGGTGATCCCGCCCGAGTTCCGCGACGCCGAGTACGTGTTCCTGGGCAACATCGATCCGGAGCTGCAGCTCGAGGTCCTGGAGCAGGTCCGCAAGCCGAAGGTGGTGGCCTGCGACACGATGAACTACTGGATCCAGGGCAAGCGCACCGCGCTGATGAAGCTGCTGGAGCACGTGGACGTGCTGCTGGTGAACGACTCGGAGGTGCGCGAGCTGTCGGGCGACTGGCACATCCACCGCGCGGCGCGCTGGGTCCTGAACCACGGGCCGAGGTACGTGGTGGTGAAGAAGGGCGAGCACGGCGCGGTGCTGGTCGAGAAGGACCGGATCTTCTACGTGCCGGCGTTCCCGCTGGACGACGTGTTCGACCCGACCGGCGCCGGCGACTCGTTCGCGGGCGGGTTCATGGCGCAGCTGGCGCGCACCGGCGACGTGTCGGACGCGGGGCTGAGGCTCGCGATGGTCTACGGCTCGGCGATGGGGTCGTTCGCGGTGGAGCGCTTCTCCGTCGGCCGGTTCGAGGAGATCACGCTGGCCGACGTCGTGGCGCGGGTGCGCGCCTACCGCGACCTGGTGCACTTCGAGCTGGACGCCGCGAGCGCCGATGCCGGTCGGCGCTGACCGCTACCGCCGCGCGGGCGTGGACCTGGCGGCCGCCGAGGCCGCCAAGGCGCGCATCGCCGAGCTGGTGCGGGGCACCCGCACCGGCGCCTCGCTCGGCGCGGTGGGCGCGTTCGGCGGCCTGGTGCGGCTGCCCGCCGACGTCGCCCGGCCGGTGCTGGTCGCGTCCACCGACGGCGTGGGCACCAAGGTCCTGGTCGCGATCCGCGCGGGGCGCCACGACACGGTGGGCGAGGACCTGGTCAACCACTGCGTCAACGACATCCTGGTGCACGGGGCGCGGCCCGTCGGGTTCCTCGACTACTTCGCCTCCGGCCGGCTCGATCCCGCGGTGGCGGCCGAGGTGGTGAGCGGCGTGGCGCGCGCGTGCCGCGCGCACGGCATGCCGCTGGTGGGCGGCGAGACGGCGGAGATGCCGGACGTCTACCGGCCCGGGGAGTACGACCTGGCCGGCACGATCCTCGGCGTGGTGGCCGAGGACGAGGCGCTGCACGGCGACCGCGTCGCGCCGGGAGACGTGCTGGTGGGGTACGCCTCGAGCGGCTTCCACACCAACGGGTACTCGCTCCTCCGGCGGGTGATCTTCGGCGACCTGGCGCTCGGGCTCGACGATCCGTTCCCCGCGACCGGCCGGACCGTGGCCGAGGTGCTCCTGGCCGTGCACCGGAGCTACTTCGCCGCGGTGTGGCCGGTGCGCGCGCGGCTGCACGCGCTGGCCCACGTCACCGGCGGGGGCATCCCCGGCAACCTGGTCCGGGTCCTGCCGGGCACGGTGGACGCGGTGGTGCGGGGCGGCTCGTGGCCGGTGCCCGCCGCGTTCGAGCTGGTGCGACGGGGCGGCGCGGTGAGCGACGAGGAGATGCGGCAGGTGTTCAACCTCGGCATCGGGCTCGTCGCCGCCTGCGCGCCGGCCGACGCTGCGGCGCTGCGCGCCGCCGCGCGCGAGGCCGGGGTGGAGACCTGGGAGATCGGCACGACGGTGGCGGGCCGCGGCGCGGTGCGCTGGGACGCGGAGGCGGAGGCGAGCTGAGCGTGGACTTCCGCGAGGCGATGGAGCGCGCCATCGCGCTGGCGTGGAACGGGTGGGGACGGGTGGGCCGCAACCCACTGGTGGGAGCGCTGGTGCTCCGCGACGGCGCGGTGGTCGGCGAGGGCTACCACGCCGAGTACGGGGGGCCGCACGCCGAGGTGCTGGCGATGGTCTCGGCGGGCGAGCGCGCGCGGGGCGCCGACCTGGTCGTGAGCCTCGAGCCCTGCGTGCACCACGGGAAGACGCCGCCGTGCACCGACGCGATCGTGGCCTCGGGCATCCGGCGCGTGGTGTTCGGGGCGCGCGAGGAGGATCCCGCCGCGCGGGGGGGAGCGACGGTGCTCGCCGGGGCCGGCGTGACCGTCGAAGGCGGGCTGTTGGAGAGCGCCGTGCGGGCGCAGAACGCGCTGTTCTTCCACCGCTGCGCCGGGCGCGGGCGCCCGTTCGTCGCGCTGAAGCTCGCGGTCTCGCTCGACGCGCGCATCGCCGACCGGGACGGGCGCTCCCGGTGGGTGTCGGGCGAGGCGGCGCGCGAGTTCGTGCAGTGGCTGCGCGCCGGCTTCGACGCGATCGCGGTGGGCGGGGGCACGGTCAAGGCCGACGATCCGAGCCTGACGGTGCGGGGATCCGTGGCGCCCAACCGGCCGCCGCTCAGGGTCGTGCTCGACCGCCGCGGCGAGCTGCCGCCGGACTCGACGCTGGTGCGGACGGCGCGCGAGACGCCGACCTTGGCCCTGGTGGGCCGGGACGCCGCGGCGGGCGCCGGCGCCCTGCGCGCGGCGGGGGTCGAGGTCGCGGCGGCGGACGGCCCGCGCGAGGCGCTGGCCGAGCTGGCGCGGCGCGGCGTGGACAGCGTGCTGGTGGAGGGCGGCGGCGTGGTGGCCGGACGGATGCTCGGGGAGGACGTGGTGGACCGTGTCTATCTGGTGGTGGCTCCGCTGTGGCTGGGCGAGGGCGGCGTGAGCGCCTTCGCCGGGCTGCCGGGCGCGGCCATCGGCGAGGCGGTGCGGTGGCGCACGGTGGACCGCCGCGCGCTGGGCGACGACACGCTGCTCGTGATGGACCGGCGCTGATGTTCACCGGCATCGTGACGGCGATGGGGACGGTGCGCCGCGTCCGCCGCACCGCGCGCGGGCTCGAGGTCCGGATCGAGCACCCGTACCGCCGCAAGCTCGCCATCGGCGAGAGCATCGCCGTGGACGGCACCTGCCTGACGGTGGTCGCGCTCGGCCGGCGGACGTTCACGGTCGAGGCGGTGACGATGACCCGCAGCCGCACCACCCTCGGCGAGTACGCGGCCGGGCGCCCGGTGAACCTCGAACGGTCGCTGAAGCTGGGCGACCTGCTGGGCGGGCACCTGGTCTCCGGCCATGTGGACGGCGTCGGGACCGTGGTGCGGCGCCGGCCGCTCGCCGACTCGGTGCTGCTCGACATCCGGGTGCCGCGCCTGGTGGCGGACCTCTCGGTGCTCCACGGCTCGATCGCGGTGGACGGCATCAGCATGACCGTGAACGCCCTGCCCAGGCGCGGCGTGGTGCAGATCTCGGTCATTCCGCACACGCTGGAAGTCACCACCCTGGGTAGAGCCCGGGTCCGGACGCGGGTACATTTGGAGGCTGACCTGATCGGGAAGTTCGTGCAGCACCTCCTGGCGCCGCACCGGGCCGCCCGGAGGAGGAGGCGGAGCTAGATGACATTCGGGACGGTGGAGCAGGCGATCGCCGACATCCGCGCCGGCCGGCTGGTCGTGGTGGCGGACGACGAGGGCCGGGAGAACGAAGGCGACCTGGTCGCGGCGGCGGAGAAGATCACGCCCGACCTGATCAACTTCATGACCGTGCACGGGCGGGGCCTGATCTGCCTCACGCTGACCGGCGAGCGGTGCGAGGCGCTGGGCCTGCAGCAGATGGTCGAGCACAACACCGAGGCGCACGAGACGGCGTTCACTGTCAGCGTGGACGCGGGGGCGCGCTTCGGGGTCACGACCGGGATCAGCGCCGCCGACCGCGCCACGACCATCCGCGTCGCGATCGACCCGGTGACGGTGCCGGGCGACCTCAGGCGGCCCGGGCACGTCTTCCCGCTCCGCTCCCGGCCCGGCGGGGTGCTGCAGCGGGTGGGGCAGACCGAGTCGAGCGTGGACCTGGCGCGCCTGGCCGGCCTCATCCCGGCCGGGGTGCTGTGCGAGATCCTCAACGCCGACGGCACGATGTCGCGGCGGCCGGAGCTGGAGCGGTTCGCCGCCGAGCACGGACTCACGTTCATCACCGTGGCGCAGATCGTCGCCCACCGGCTCCAGAACGAGCGGCTGGTGCACCGGGTGGCCGAGGCGCGGCTGCCCACGCCGTATGGCGAGTTCCGGGTCATCGGCTATCGCAACGACGTCGACAGCGCGGAGCACGTCGCGCTGGTCTACGGCGACGTGCGCGCGCGGCCCGAGGCGCTGGTGCGCATCCACTCCAAGTGCCTGACCGGGGACGTGTTCGGCTCGGCGCGCTGCGACTGCGGCTGGCAGCTGCAGACGGCGATGAGGATGATCGCCGAGGCCGGCGCCGGGGTGGTGGTCTACCTGGACCAGGAGGGGCGCGGCATCGGGCTCCTCAACAAGCTCAAGGCGTACGAGCTGCAGGACGCGGGGCAGGACACGGTGGAGGCCAACGAGCGGCTCGGCTTCCTGCCCGACCTCCGCAACTACGGCATCGGCGCCCAGATCCTGCTCGACCTGGGGGTGAAGGCGATCCGCATCCTCACGAACAACCCGATGAAGCTGGTGGGCATCGAGGGCTACGGCCTGTCCATCGTCGAGCGGCTCCCGATCATTCCGCCGCGCACCGAGGAGAACGCCGGGTACCTCGACGTCAAGCGCGACAAGCTCGGCCACCTGCTGGCGCACTGATGGGCGCCGCGGGCCAGGCGTCGGCGTCCCGCGCCGCTCCCTCGCGGATCGCGCTGGTGGCGAGCCGCTACAACGAGAACGTCACGCGCCGGCTGCTGGCGGGGGCGGAGCAGTGCCTGCGCGAGCACGGCATCGCGCCGGACCAGGTGGACCTGCGGTGGGTGGCCGGCGCCTGGGAGCTGCCGGTGATGGCGCGCGGTCTGCTGGAGCGGGGCTGCTACCGGGCGCTGGTCGCGCTCGGGGCGGTGATCCGCGGCGAGACCGCGCACTTCGAGATCATCGCCGCCGAGTCCGCGCGCGGCCTGATGAGCCTCTCCGTCCAATACGGCGTGCCGGTGGGCTTCGGCGTCCTGACCTGCGAGAACCTGGAGCAGGCGCTCGAGCGTTCCGGCGGCACCGCGGGCAACAAGGGGCACGAGGCCACGGCGGCGGCGCTGGAGGCCGCGGCGGCGCTGCCGCACGATGGCGATCCGGCCTGAGACGCGCACCCGTGCCCTCGCGCTCCAGCTGCTCTACGCGTGGGACCAGGTGGCGGAACCGGCGGCCGATCCGCGCCCCGTGTGGGCGCGGGTGCTGCCGCTGGTGAAGGCGTCGCCGGCGGTCCGGGACCGGGCCGTCGGCCTCGCGGAGGCGGTGGTGGGCGCGCGGGCGCGGCTGGACCCCGCGCTGGAGCGCGCCGCCGACCGCTGGCGGCTCGAGCGGGTCGCGGTGGTGGACCGGAACCTGCTGCGCCTCGCGGCCCTCGAGCTGGAAACCCGGGTCACCCCGCCCAAGGTGGTGATCGACGAGGCGGTGCGGCTGGCGCGGTGGTTCGGCGGGCCCAAGTCGCCCGGCTTCGTGAACGGCATCCTCGACCGGCTGGCCCGCGACCTGGGCCGGCTGTGAAGCTCCTGGTGGTCAACTGGCGCGACCGGACGAATCCGCAGGCCGGCGGCGCCGAGGTGCATCTCCACGAGATCTTCGGCCGCGTCGCGGCGCGCGGCCACGAGGTGCACCTGCTGGCCAGCCGGTATCCCGGCGCCGCGGCCGACGCGACGCTCGACGGGATGGCCGTGCACCGGGTGGCGGGGGAGTACGGCTTCGCCGCGCGCGGCCGGCGGGCGTTCGCCGCGCTGGCGCGCGCGCTGCGGCCGGACGTCGTGGTCGAGGACGTCAACAAGGTCCCGCTCTACCTGCCGCTGCGGTGGCGGGGACCGCTGGTGCTGCTGGTGCCGCACCTGTTCGGGACCACGGCGTTCCGGGAAGTCGCGTGGCCGGTGGCCCTGGCGGTGTGGGCGGCCGAGCGGCCGATGCCCGCCGTGTACCGCCGCGCGGCGGTGCACGCGATCAGCGACAGCACGCGCGACGACCTGGTGCGGCGCGGCTTCGCGCGCGAGGCGATCCGGGTCATCTACCCGGGGGTGGACGCGGCGCACTATGCGCCGGCCGCGGGGGTCGCCCGGGCCGGCCGGCCGCGGTTCCTGTACGTGGGGCGGCTGAAGCGGTATAAGGCGGTGGAGACGGCCATCGCCGCCCTGGCGCTGCTGCGCCGCTCCGCGGCCCCGGACGCCGAGCTGGTGATCGCCGGGAGCGGCGACGACCGGGCGCGGCTCGAGCGGCTGGCGGCCGGCGGGAGCGGCGTGACGTTCCTCGGGCGCGTGAGCGAGGAGGCGAAGCTGGCGCTGTACCGGGAGGCGTGGGCGGTGGTGTTCCCGTCGCCCAAGGAGGGCTGGGGCATCACCAACCTCGAGGCCGCCGGGTGCGGGACGCCGGCCGTGGCCTCGGACAGCCCCGGGCTGCGGGAGTCGGTGCGGCACGGCGAGACCGGGCTCCTGGTCCCGCACGGCGACGCCGGCGCGATGGCGGCCGCGCTCGGCGAGCTGGTCCGGGACGCCGCCCTGCGCGAACGGTTGGGACGCGGGGCGCGCGCGTTCGCGGAGTCGTTGAGCTGGGATCGCGCGGCCCGCGAAACGGAAGCCCACCTCGAAGCCGCCGCGGCCGCAGGGCCGCGCGGCCAGGAGCGCGGTTGATGGAGACGACGATCACCACCCGCCACGGCGAGATCGCGGAGGCGCTGCGGCTGCGCGTCGAGCGCGTCGTGGAGCGCCTGGCGCGGCTCGCGCGCCGGCCCACGGCGGCGCACGTCACCTTCGGGCAGGACCACCAGCGGGCCACCGCCGAAGTCCGGCTCACGGCGGCGCGCGGAATGGTGCACGTGGCCAGCGCCGACGCGCCGGACCACCGCACGGCCCTCGACCGCGCCGCGCAGAAGCTGCGGCGCCAGCTCGACAAGCAGGAAGCCAACCCCCGCCGGCGGGCGGGCAGCGCGCGGAGGTAGCCTACGGTCCGATTGCGTGACCTGATCGAGCAGCGCGCGGACACGCTGCAGCTCGAGGTGCTGACCGGGGACGCGGGCCTGGACCGCGTCATCCCCTCGGCCGAGGTATCGAACCCGGGGCTGGTGCTGGCGGGCTACACCGCGCGCTTCACCCCGGACCGCGTGTACGTGCTGGGCGAGACGGAGATCTCGTACCTGTTCGCCCTGCCGGCGGCGGAGCGGCGGCAGCGCATCCTGTCGCTGTGCCAGCTGGGGTGCCCCTGCCTGTTCGTGACCAAGGGGCTCGAGGTGCCGCCCGAGCTCGCCGAGCTCGGGCGCGCCAACGGCGTCGCCGTGATCCGCACGTCGCTCAAGACGTCGGAGTTCTACAACCGCCTCAAGCCGTTCCTCGAGGAGGTCTTCGCGGCGCAGACCGCGATCCACGGCTCGCTGGCGGACGTGTACGGGGTGGGGCTGCTGTTCCTGGGGCGCTCGGGCATCGGCAAGAGCGAGTGCGTGCTGGACCTGGTCGAGCGCGGGCACCGCGTGGTGGCCGACGACGTGGTGCTGGTGCGCCGGCTGGGCCACGACGTGCTGATCGGCCGCGGGCACGAGCACCAGCACCATTTCATGGAGATCCGCGGCATCGGGCTGATCGACATCGCGGCCCTGTTCGGGATCCGCGCCGTGCGGCAGCAGAAGCGCATCGAGGTGGTGGTGCAGCTGGAGGACTGGGACAGCGCCGCGCCCTACGAGCGCACCGGTCTCGACGGCGACGAGACCACCGTCCTCGACGTGAAGCTCCCGCGGGTGGTGGTGCCGCTGAACCCCGGGAAGAACATCACGGTCATCGCCGAGGTGGTGGCGATGCGGCACCTGCTCAAGTACTCGGGCGTGGACTCCGCGCGCGAGTTCAACGAGCGGCTGATCGGCCGGATGCAGGAGCAGCGCCAGATCCGCGAGTACCTGGAAGAGGACTATGAGTGAGCGCCTGACCGGCGTGGTGGTCGCCCACTCGGAGCTGGCCGCGTCGCTGCTCGCGGCGGTGCGCGCGATCGCGGGCGACGACCACGGGCTGGCCGCCGTGTCCAACACCGGCTGCGACCGCGCCGCGCTGCTGCGCAGCCTGGATGCCGCCATCGGCGGCGGCCCGGCGGTGGTGTTCACCGACATGGCGGGCGGCTCGTGCGCGTTCACCGCGGCGGCCCTGGCGCGGGGCCGGGGCGACGTCCGGGTGGTGACCGGCGTGAACCTGGCGATGCTGGTGGACTTCGCCTTCCACCGCGACCTGCCGGTGGAGGAGGCGGCGCGGCGCGCGGTCGAGGTCGGCCGCACCGCGGTGGGGCTGGTCGAGCGGTGAGCGTGGTGCTGTACCGCATCGACGACCGCCTGATCCACGGGCAGGTGGTCGTGGGCTGGGGACAGCGGCTGGGCATCGGCTTCATCGTGCTGGTGGACGAGGGCGTGCGCGCCAACGTGTGGGAGCAGGAGCTGTACCGCATGGGCGTGCCGCCGGCGATGGACGTGGTGTTCGCCACCGTCGCGGAGGCGGCCGGGCACGCGGCCGAGTGGGAGCGCGACCCGCGCAAGGGCATCGTGCTCACCGGCGACGTGGACACGATGGCGGCGCTGTGCGCCGCGGTGCCGGAGGTGCGCAAGGTGAACGTCGGCGGCATCCACGCGCGCGAGGGGCGGACCGAGCGGCTGCGCTACGTGTTCCTGACCGAGGCCGAGGCGGCGCGGCTGCGCGAGCTCGCCGGCCGGGGCGTCGAGGTCACCGCGCAGGACGTGCCGACGGCGAAGCCGGTGCCCGTCGCGGAGCTGGTGTGACCGGCGCGAGCGTCGCGGCCGTGCTCGGCGTCGGGGCCGTGGCGGGGCTCGACCTGGTCAGCGTGCCGCAGGCGATGATCGGCCGGCCGCTGGTGGCGGGCTTCCTCGGCGGCGCGGTGGTCGGCGGGCCCATGGCGGGCCTCGCCACGGGCGCGGTCCTGGAGCTGTTCGCCTTCGAGTCCCTGCCGGTGGGCGCGTCCCGCTACCCGGACTGGGGTCCGGCAGCGGCGGCGGCCGGGGCGCTGGCCGCGTTGCGCGGGGGGGTGTGGGACCCCGCGTGGATGGCCGGCATCATGGTGGTGGCGCTCCTGGCGGCGTGGCTCGGCGGCCTGGGGCTGATCGCGGTGCGGCGGCTCAACGCGGCGCAGCTGCGGCGGCGCGAGCTGGCGCTGGACCGCGGCGACGCGCGCGCGCTGGCCGCGCTGCAGGTCGGGGGCATCGTGCGCGACCTGCTGCGCGCCGGGGCCCTGACCGGCGTCACCCTCGCCGTGGGCGAGCGGGTGGCACGCCACGTGGCGCAGGGCTGGCGCGCCCCGCGGGAGCTGGCCGACGTGGCGGTGCTGGGCACCGCCCTCGGCGTGGCGCTGTGGAGCGCGTACCGCCTGTTCGGACAGGGGACGCCGCGGCGCTTCCTGGCGGGCGGCGCGGTGGCGGGCGTGGCGCTCGCGGCCGGACTGCTGGCGTGGTGACGCCCTCCGACCGGGCCCCGGGCTTCCGCTCGGCCCTGGTGCGCCTGTTCACGATCCAGGCGGCGTTCACCTACGAGCGGATGCTGGGCGTGGGGTTCGCCTTCGCGGTCGAGCCGATGCTGCGGGCGCTGGGCCGGAGCCCGGGCCAGGAGGGGCCGGCGGCGTACCGTGCCGCGCTGGCGCGGCAGGCGCGCTTCTTCAACGCGCACCCGTACCTCGCCGCGCTGGCGGTGGGGGCGGCGGCGCGGGCGGAGGCGGACGGCGCGCCGCCCGAGCGGATCGAGCGGCTGCGGTCCGCGCTCATCGGCCCCCTGGGCTCGCTGGGCGACCGGCTGGTCTGGGCCGGGTGGCTGCCGGCCTGCGCGGCGGTCGGGCTGCTCCTGGTGGCGTGCTCCGCCGGGGCCTGGGCCGTGGTCGTGTTCCTGGTGCTCTACAACGTGGTGCACGTGTGGCTGCGGGTGTGGGGCCTCAGGCGGGGGTGGCGCGCGGGGATGAGCGTGGCCGGCGCGCTCGCGGCGCCGGGCCTGCAGCGCTCGCTCGAGCTGGTCGCGCCGGTCGCGGCCCTGGTCGTGGGCGCGGCGCTGCCGGCCCTGCTCGGCTGGTACCCGTTCCGGGCGCGGTGGGAGGTGCCCGCTGCGGCCGCCGCGGCGGTCCTGTTCGCCGAGGCCGCGCGGCTCCTGCAGGGACGGGCCACCGGCCTGGTGACGGCGGCGCTGGTGCTGGCCGTGGTGGTGGGCGTGGGGGTGCTGTGGTAGTGGAGCGGTCGGCCCCGATCGTCAACCGGCTCGGCCTGCACGCGCGGCCGGCGGCGGAGTTCGTGAAGGTCGCCAACCGGTTCCGCGCGCACATCGTGGTGAAGAAGGACGACCTGGAGGTCAACGGCAAGAGCATCATGGGGATGATGATGCTGGCGGCCGAGTGCGGGAGCGCGCTGCTGATCCGCGCCGACGGCGACGACGCCGAGGCGGCGGTGGAGGCGCTCCTGGCGCTGGTGGCAGCGGGGTTCGGGGAGGACTGATGCCGCACCGGGTCATCAAGGGAATCGCGGTGTCGCCGGGCGTGGCCGTGGGACCGGCGCTGGTGGTGCGCTGGGAAGCCCCGGCCGTGCCCGACGTCACGATCCGCCCGGACCAGGTGGCGGCCCAGGCGCGCCGGCTGGAGGAGGCGATGGCGTACGCGCGCGAGCGCATCGGGCGCTCGCGGGCCCGGGCCGCGGAGCGGGCGGGCGAGGAGGAGGCCCGCATCTTCGACGCGCAGCTGATGATGCTCGAGGACCACGACCTCCGCGCGGGCGTGGACCGGCTGATCAAGGACAACCACTTCTCGGCCGAGCGGGCGTTCCAGCTCAAGATGCTGGAGTGGCGCGGGCTGTGGAGCACCACGGGCAGCGCGACGCTGCGCGAGCGGCTGGCCGACCTCACCGACGTCGAGATCCTGGTCCTCTCGCACCTGCTCGGGGTCGAGGAGCCGGCCCTGGAGCACGCGAGCCCGGAGGCGCCGGTGGTGCTGGTGGCGCGCGACCTGACGCCGGCCCTGACGGTGCAGCTGGACCGCGACGCCGTGCTGGCCATCGCGTGCGAGGAGGGCACGCGGACCTCCCACGCCGCGATCCTCGCCCACTCGATCGGCATCCCCGCGGTGATGGCCCTGCCCGAGGTGCTCGAGCGGGTCTCCACCGGCGACACGGTGGTGCTCGACGGCTGGGCCGGGACGCTGCAGGTCGAGCCGTCGGAAGCGACCATGGAGGCGGCGCGCCGGCGCGACCGCCAGCGGCGCGAGCTGGAGCGCGACCTGGAGGCGGGCTCGGAGCTGCCGGCGCAGACCACGGACGGCGCCGTGCTGGCCGTGCGCGCGAACCTCGACCTGCCCGAGGAGCTGGAGGGCGCGCTGCGCCACCGCGCCGAGGGCATCGGCCTGATGCGGACGGAGTTCCTGGTCCAGGGCCGCGGGCAGATGCCCACCGAGGACGAGCAGGCGGAGCTGTACCGGCGCATCGGGACGGCGTTCGCGCCGCATCCGGTCGTGGTGCGCACCTTCGACCTCGGCGGCGACAAGTTCCCGGCGCCGTTCAAGCGGACGAACGAGGGCAACCCGATGCTCGGCTGGCGCGCGATCCGGGTGTGCCTGGACCAGCCGGAGATCTTCCGCCCGCAGATCCGGGCGATCCTGCGGGCGGCGGCGCACGCGCGGCTCAAGATGATGCTCCCGCTGGTGACCCGGGTGGACGAGGTGCTGCGGACCCGCGAGCTGGTGGCCGAGGAGGCCCGCGCGCTCCACAAGAGCGGGATCGAGTCGGCCACGAGCGTGCCGATCGGAATCATGGTCGAGACGCCGGCGGCGGCGATCGTGGCCGACCGGCTGGCGGAGGTCGCGGACTTCCTCTCGGTCGGGACGAACGACCTGGTGCAGTACACGCTGGCGGTGGACCGGGGGAACGCGCGGCTGGCCGAGCGCTTCAATCCGCACCATCCGGCGATCCTGCGGCTGCTGGCGGCGGTGGCGCGGGCGGCGCGCGCGGCCAACCGGGAGGTGTCGGTGTGCGGCGAGATGGCCGCCGACCCCGTGTCGGTGTACCTGCTGGTGGGTCTCGGCTACCGGGTGCTGTCGGTGGCGTCGCCGAGCCTGCCGCTGGTGAAGTGGATGGTGCGCCAGATCAGCGCGCGGGACGCGGCGTCGTGCGCGGAAGCGGCGCTGGAGCTGCCCACCACCGACGAGGTGAACGCGTTCGCGCGGCGCACCGTCGGGAGCGTCGTGGACCTGCGGCTCCTCGACCCTTCGTCCCCGTTGCCAGCCCGTGCACGCCGGGCTAGCTTCCGCCGTTAGCGACCCCAACACGAGACGACACATTGAGTAACGAGCGACGCTGGCTCTTCACCTCGGAGTCGGTCACCGAGGGTCATCCGGACAAGATCGCCGACCAGATCTCGGATGCGGTGCTCGACGCGATCATCGCCAAGGACGCCGCGGCCCGGGTCGCGTGCGAGACGTTCGTGACCACCGGGATGGCCGTCGTGGGCGGCGAGATCACCACCGAGACCTACGTTAACATCCCGGACATCGTGCGCGGCACGGTCGAGGCGATCGGCTACACCGACGCGTCGTACGGCTTCGACGCGGAGACCTGTGCGGTCCTGACCAGCATCGACCGGCAGTCGCCGGACATCAAGCAGGGCGTGGACACGGGCGGCGCCGGCGACCAGGGGATGATGTTCGGCTACGCGTGCGACGAGACCAGGGAGCTGATGCCGCTCCCGATCCAGCTGGCGCACGCGCTGACCCACCGGCTCGCCGCGGTGCGCAAGGCGGGCAAGCTCCCGTGGCTCAGGCCCGACGGCAAGTCGCAGGTCACGATCGAGTACGAGGGCGACCGGCCCAAGCGGGTGCACACCGTGGTGGTCTCGACGCAGCACGCGCCGACCATCGGGCACGAGGAGCTCAAGGCCGAGGTCATCGAGCACGTGATCAATCCGGTCGTGTCCGAGTACGTCGCGGGCGAGCAGCCGATCTACCACATCAACCCGACCGGCCGGTTCGTGGTCGGGGGGCCGCAGGGCGACGCGGGACTCACCGGCCGCAAGATCATCGTGGACACCTACGGCGGGTACGCGCGGCACGGCGGCGGCGCGTTCAGCGGGAAGGACCCCTCCAAGGTGGACCGCTCGGGCGCGTACGCGGCGCGGTGGGTGGCGAAGAACGTGGTGGCCGCCGGCCTGGCGCGCCGCTGCGAGGTGCAGGTGGCCTACGCCATCGGCGTGCGCGAGCCGGTCTCGCTGCTGGTGGACACCTTCGGCACCGGCACCGTGCCGGACGAGGTGCTCGAGCGGGCGGTGCGCGAGCAGTTCGACCTGGTGCCGCGCGCGATCATCGAGGCGCTGGACCTCCGCAAGCCGATCTACAAGGCCACGGCCGCCTACGGCCACTTCGGCCGCAAGCCGGTGAAGGCATCGGTCGAGGAGACCGAGGTCGAGCTGTTCACCTGGGAGCGCACCGACCGCGCCGCCGAGCTGGCCGACACCGCGAAGCGGATGGCGGGCGTGGCGCGCCCGGCCAGCCGCTAGGAGCGCGCGCGATGGCGATGGCCGCCAAGCAGGACGCCCACGACGTGAAGGACCTGGCGCTGGCGGCGGAGGGCCGCCGCCGGGTGGAGTGGGCCGAGCGCTCGATGCCGGTGCTGCGCCTGATCCGCGAGCGGTTCGCGAAGGAGCAGCCGTTCCGCGGCCGGCGCCTCAGCGCCTGCCTCCACGTCACGACCGAGACCGCGAACCTCGCGATCACCCTCAAGGCCGGCGGGGCCGAGGTCGCGCTGTGCGCGTCCAACCCGCTCTCGACCCAGGACGACGCGGCCGCCCACCTGGTCAAGGACCACGGCATCGCGGTCTACGCCATCAAGGGCGAGGACCACGAGACCTACTACGAACACATCCGCGAGGCGCTGGCGCACCGGCCCGACGTGACGATGGACGACGGCGCCGACCTGGTGGGCTCGCTGCACATGATCGCGCTCGGCCGGATGGACGACCTGGCGCCGCCGGTGCGGAAGTGGGTGGAGTCGCTCTCCAAGGACGCGCGCGCGGCCCTGGTCAAGGGCGTGATCGGCTCCACCGAGGAGACCACCACCGGCGTCATCCGTCTCAAGGCGATGGCCAAGGACAAGGTGCTGCAGTTCCCGGTCATCGCGGTGAACGACTCCGACACCAAGCACCTGTTCGACAACCGCTACGGCACCGGCCAGTCCACCGTGGACGGGATCGTGCGGGCCACCAACCTGCTGCTGGCGGGCTCCACGGTCGTCATCGCCGGCTACGGGTGGTGCGGCCGCGGCGTGGCGAACCGGTTCCGCGGCGCTGGCGCGGACGTGATCGTGACCGAGGTGGACCCGGTCAAGGCGCTCGAGGCGCGGATGGACGGGTTCCGGGTGATGCCGATGGCCGAGGCCGCGCCCGTGGGCGACGTGTTCGTGACGCTCACCGGCAACGTCAACGTGATCCGCGTCGAGCACATGCGCCGGATGAAGGACGGCGCGGTGGTGGCCAACAGCGGGCACTTCAACGTCGAGATCGACCTCGAGGGGCTGAAGCAGGCGGCGCAGGGCCCGCGCGAGGCCCGCGCGTTCGTGGACGAGTGGACGCTGGGCGGGAAGCGGATCCACGTCCTGGCGGAGGGCCGGCTCATCAACCTGGCGGCGGCCGAGGGCCACCCGGCGAGCGTGATGGACATGTCGTTCGCCAACCAGGCGCTGGGCGCCGAGTACCTCGTCACGCACGTGCAGGACCTGTCGAAGGACGTGCACCGCGTGCCCGCCGAGATCGATCGGGAGATCGCGCGCCTCAAGCTCGCGGGGATGGGGCTCGCGATCGACACGCTCACCGCGGAACAGCGCCGCTACCTGGCGTCCTGGGATCTTGGCACCTGACGCGCCGGGGAGCGGGCTGGTCGAGGTCCGCGTCGCCCATCTCGGTCTCGACCGGAACACCAATGCTCCGGTGGTGGTCCTGCAGGAGAAGGACGGGCAGCGCGTGCTCCCGATCTGGATCGGGCCGAGCGAGGCGAGCGCCATCGCGATGGAGCTGGCCGGCGTCAAGTTCTCCCGCCCGCTGACGCACGACCTGCTGAAGCAGGTGATCGTCGGGCTCGGCGGCGAGCTGCGCCGCGTGCTCATCACCTCGGTGAAGGACAACACCTACTACGCCGAGCTGCACATCTACCGGAACGGCGACGTCGTGCAGGTGGACGCACGCCCGTCCGACAGCATCGCGATCGCGCTGCGCCTGAAGGCGCCGATCTTCAGCAACGGCGACCTGCTCGACACCTCGGCGGTCAGCACCGTGGACACGCCGCCCGACGAGGGACCGCTCGACAAGGAATCGC
>DATJUT010000078.1 GCA_035502185.1 Gemmatimonadales bacterium | reverse complement strand
GACGGTCGGCGTCACCGAAGCGAGATACGCCTGGTAGCGGTCCTCGCTCATCGGGGTGCCGTCCACGTCGAAGCACTGGTGTCCCCACACGCCGATCCGGCGGTTGAACTGGAGCTGAGGCACCTTGAGCCAACGCTCGCGGTCGGGGATGAGGGCGTTCATCCGGTCCACCAGCCGCACGACCTCGTCGCGGTACAGGCCGCGCGACGCCTCGTTCAGGTGCTGTCGCTCCGCGGGATGCGGGTTTTCCCGCTCGTCGAACCGACCCTTGAGGCCCCACTCGTAGGCCCAGTTCGCCGAGCTGGAGTTGTCGGTGCCGAACAGGTCGAACGCGGTCGGCACCCACTTGTTGAAGAAGCGCTGGATGATCTCCGGCGGGATGCGGCCGGCCTTGATGATGCGCAGCAGGCCGTTGTTGCCGGTGCCCAGGTGGTAGCTCTCCTCCTTCAGCATCGGGCCCATGGAGCGCGCCAGCGGGTGGAACGCCGAGGTCGAGAGCATCTTGAGCTGGAACTTGCCGTCGCGGTCGATGAACTGGGTGTAGGTGAAGAAGTCGAGCCAGTTGTCCACCCGCTCGTTGAACGAGCCCAGGAGCCGCTTGCCTTCCTCGGCGCGGCGCTCGAGCAGCTTCTGCGCCTCACGCTTGCCCTCGTCGCCGAAGTGGGCGACGAGCAGGTAGCTCATCTGCCAGCCGTGCCGCATCTCCTCGGCCATTACCCGCATGATCGACAGCAGGTCGTAGCTCGAGGGGGAGTTCTCCAGCAGGGCGCGCTGCTGCTCCACCGAGGCGAACTCGGTGTCGCCCTGGTAGACGATGAGGTTCTGCAGCGCGTCCCGGATCCGCTGGTCGGGGATGTGCATCACCGTCGGCCACTTGCGTTGGCCCTTGAAGTGCCCGAACTCGATGTGCTCCGCCTCGGGCTCGCCGAACTTCACCTCGAACTTGAACTCCTTCAGCTCCTTGGCCTCGAGGCCGAGGTCGCTCTGCCAGGACCGGAACAGGTCGATCCATTCGTCGAAGGTGTGCACGCGCAGCATGACCAGTCTCCTCAGCGGCCGGTGAAGTGGGGAGGCCGTTTCTCGAAATACGCCGCGATGCCCTCGCGGCCGTCGGCGCTCTGAAAGCACGCGAGCTGGGCGTCCAGCTCGTAGTCCAGCATCTCCTCCAGCGAGGCGCGCTCGCTCCGGTACACCGCCCGCTTCGCCCGGCGCACGGCCAGCGGCGGCGCCGCCGCGATGGCGTGGGCCCAGTCACGGGTGGCCGCGGCGAGCCGCTCCGCCGGCACGACCCGGTTCACGAGCCCCAGCCGCAGGCACTCGGCCGCGTCCACCAGCTCGGCGCCCAGCAACAGCTCCAGCGCCTTCGAAGGCCCCACCAGGCGCGGCAGGAAGAACGTGCCGCCCCAGTCGGGGTGCAGCCCGATCTTCATGAACACCTGGCCGATCTGCGCGGTGTCGGCCGCGATCCGGAGGTCGCAGCCGAGCGCGAGGTTCGCCCCGCCGCCCGCCGCGACCCCGTTGAGCGACGCCAGCACCGGCTGCGGCGCCTCGCGCATCACGGCGGACACGCCCCGCATACCGTCCACCAGCCGGCGGCCGGTGGGCTCGTCGAACCGCTCGATCAGGCTCCTCAGCAACCCGACGTCGGCGCCCGCGCAGAACGCGCGCCCGGCCCCCGTCAGCACGATGACCCGCACCGCGGCGGAGCCCGCCAGCATGTCGAGCGCGTCCTTCAGCTCCTGCACCATCTCGACGGTGAAGGCGTTGAGCTTGTCGGCCCGGTTCAGGGTGATGGTCCCTACGGGACCGTCGACCTCGACTGCCACCTGCGCGTACGCCGTCATGGCCTCCCCCGGCGACGGTGAGAGGTGAGGCTCACGTCTCACGCTCGACGATCATCGCAATCCCCTGACCCACTCCAATGCACATCGTCGCCAGCCCATAGCGCGCGTTCCGCCTCCCCATCGCATGCACCAGCGTCGTCAGCATCCGGGCACCGGTCGCGCCCAACGGATGGCCGAGCGCGATCGCGCCGCCGTAGACGTTGACCCTGGCCTGGTCGAGCCCAAGCTCGCGGATGCAGGCCAGCGCCTGCGCCGCGAACGCTTCGTTCAGCTCGACCAGGTCGAGGTCGCGGACGTCGAGTCCCGCACGCTCGGCTGCCTTGCGGACCGCCGGCACCGGACCGATGCCCATGATCTGCGGGTCCACCCCCACCACGGCGCTCGCCAGGACGCGGGCCAGCGGGCGGTACCCGCGCTCCCGCGCCGCGCCGCGCTCCATCACCAGCAGGGCGGCGGCCCCGTCGTTGATCCCGGAGCTGCTGCCCGCCGTCACCGTGCCGCCCTCGCGCCGGAACGCCGGCTTCAGCTTGGCCAGCGATTCGAGCGTCGTCTCCGGCCGCGGGTGCTCGTCGTTCCGGACGACCAGGGCCGCGCCCCCCGGCCCGCCGCCCGGAACGGTCACCGGCACCAGCTCGCGGTCGAACGCGCCTTCCCGCGCGGCGGCCGCCGCCCGCCGCTGACTCTCCAGCGCGAAGCAGTCCTGCTCCTCGCGGCTCACGCGGTGCAACTCCGCCACCACCTCGGCCGTCTCGCCCAGCGAGACCGTCCACTCCTTGCGCATCGCGGGGTTGACGAACCGCCATCCCAGCGTCGAGTCGGCGAAGGGCGGGGGAGTGCGCGAGAACGGCTCGGCCCCCTTCAGCATCACGTACGGCGCCCGGGTCATCGACTCGACGCCGCCGGCGATCAGGCACTCGCCCTCGCCGGCGCCGATCGCATGGGCTGCACTCACCACGGCCTGGAGGCCGGAGCCGCACAGCCGGTTCACGGTCTGCCCGGGAACCTCGACCGGCAGTCCGGCGAGCAGCCCCGCCATCCGGGCCACGTTGCGGTTGTCCTCCCCGGCGCCGTTCGCGCAGCCGAGGACCACGTCGTCGATCGTGCGCGGATCGAGCTTCGTCCGCTCGACCAGCGCGCGGATCGCAACCGCCGCCAGGTCGTCCGGCCGCACGGAGGCCAGCGCCCCCCCGTGCCTCCCGACCGGCGTCCGGACCGCATCCACGATGACGGCGTCTTTTCTCAATCTCGCAACTCCAGTCTCGTCACCGCTCGCAACTTGGCGTCTCGCAACTCGCAACCAGTCTCACGGGCGTCTCGCAACCGTTCCGATGTCTGCAGACCGAAGCCGGCAGTCCAGCTCACAGTCCCACCCAAACGGTCTTGGTCTCCAGGTACCCTTCCAGCCCCTCGCGGCCCAGGTCGCGGCCGAACCCGGACGCCTTGTAGCCGCCGAACGGCGCCGCGCTGTCGTACACGTTGTACGTGTTGACCCACACGGTGCCCGCCCGGATCGCCCGGGCGACCCGGTGCGCCTTGCTCAGGTCCCTGGTCCAGATTCCCGCTGCCAGCCCGTACATGGACTGGTTGGCGAGCGCGACGCCTTCCTCGAGGTCGTCGAACGCGAGCACCGCGAGCACGGGGCCGAAGATCTCCTCGCGGGCGATGGTCATCTCCGGCTTCACGGCGTCGAAGACCGTCGCCTCGACGTAGTAGCCCTTGCCGTTCACGGTGGCGCTCTTCCCGCCGGCCACCAGGCTCGCGCCCTCCGCCTTGCCCTTCTCGATGTAGCCGAGGACGACCTCCTGCTGCTTCCGGGAGACCACCGCGCCCAGGCGGGTCGTCTTCTCGAAGGGGTCGCCGGGCACCAGCTTCTTCGCCCGCGCGGCCAGCTGCTCGACGACCTGGTCGTGCACCGAGCGCTCCACCACCAGCCGCGAGCCGGCCGCGCAGACCTCGCCCTTGCCGTAGAAGATCGCGTTCTGGGCGCCGCGGACCGCGGCGGCGACGTCGGCGTCGGCGAACACCACGTTGGGCGACTTGCCGCCCAGCTCGAGCGAGACGCGCTTCGGCGTCGCGGCGGCCTCGCGCATGATGCCCTGGCCCACGGCGGTCGAGCCCGTGAAGGCGATCTTGTCCACGCCGGGATGCCGGACGAGGGCCGCCCCGGCCGTCTTGCCGTCGCCCGCGATCACGTTGAAGGCCCCCGCCGGGAAGCCGGCGGCCTCCATCACCTCGGCCATCAGCAGGGCGGTGAGCGGCGTCTCCGAGGCGGGCTTGAGGACCACGGTGCAGCCGGCGGCGAGGGCCGGCGCGAACTTCCAGCTGGCGAGGTTGAGGGGGAAGTTCCAGGGCACGATCGCGCCGACGACGCCGACCGGCTCCTTCAGGGTGTAGATGAAGGCGTCGGCGCCGGAGGGCAGCGTGGCGCCGGTGATCTTGTCGGCCCAGCCCGCGTAGTAGCGCAGCGTCTCGACCGTCATCGCCACGTCGATCTTCGACTCGAAGAACGGCTTGCCGTTCTGCTGCGTCTCGAGCCGGGCGAACTCCTCGGCGCGCGACTCCAGCAGGTCGGCGGCCTTGGCGAGCATCTGGCCCCGGCGGCGCGGCTCCAGCTTCTGCCATCCGTCGGACTCGAAGCAGGCGCGCGCGGCCCGCACCGCCCGGTCCACGTCGTCAGCGCCCGCCTCGGCTACCTGGCAGAGCGTCTCCTCCGTGGCCGGGTTCTCGACCGCGAAGCGGCGGCCGCCGGCCGCGGGGGCGAACGCCCCGCCGATGTAGAGGTCCGTCCGCACTACTTCCCCTTGAAGGTCGGGACGCGCTTCTCGACGTACGCCCCGATGCCTTCCTTCGCGTCCTGACTCTGGAACAGCAGCTGCTGCAGCTCGCGCTCGATGGCCAGCGCGCTCTCGAAGGGGACCTCGAGGCCCGAGCAGACCGCGCGCTTGATGTTGCCGACCGCCTTGGACGCCTTGTTGGGCGGGCAGAACTGCTTGGCGTACAGCAGCACCCGCTCCCACCACTCCTCCGGCTTGCCGTCCCACACCTCGTTGACCAGGCCGATCTCCTGCGCCCGCTCGAACGAGAACGTCTGCCCGGTGACCATCATCTCGATCGCGCGGCTCTTGCCCACGATCCGCGACAGGCGCTGCGTCCCGCCCGTGCCGGGCAGCACGCCCAGGGTGACCTCGGGCAGGCCGATCTTGCCGGCCTCCTTGCGGGCGATCCGGATGTCCGCGGCCATCGCGATCTCGAGCCCGCCGCCCACGGTGTGGCCATTCAGCGCCGCGATCACCAGCTTGGGCGTGTGCTCCAGCCGGTTGAGCATCTCGTTGGCGTGGAGGCAGAAGTAGTACTTGAACTGCGGCGTGACCGAGTTGAGCATGCTGATGTTGGCGCCCGCCGAGAAGAACTTGTTGCCGGCGCCGCGCAGGACGATCACGTACACCTCGTCGTCCATCCGCGCGTCGAGAATCGCCTCGTCGAGCTGCCGGTTCATCTCGTAGGTGTAGGTGTTGGCCGGCGGGTCGTTCAGCGCCACGATGGCGATCCCGTCCTGCTTGGTGACGTCCACCAGCCGCTTCGCCGTCTTCGTGTCCTGCG
>DATJUT010000077.1 GCA_035502185.1 Gemmatimonadales bacterium | reverse complement strand
AGGGCCACCGTCATGGAGCGGAGCCCGTGCTCCCGGTCGAACTGCTCGTCCTGGAGGGAGTACAGCACGTCGAATCCGCCGCCCCAGCAGGTGACGACCAGGGCCAGGAGCACGATCACCCACCACGGGGAGCTCCACGCGCCGGTGACGGCCAGGTAGCCGCCGACCGGGGAGATCGCCATCCCGATGCCCAGCCACAGGTGGGCGAGTGCGGTGAAGCGCTTGGCGTAGGAGTAGACGGTGATCCACGCCAGGGCGACGGGCGAGAGCACGAGGCAGAGCGGGTTGAGCAGCCCGGCGGCGAGCACGAACAGCCCCGACATCGCGACCACCAGCAGCCAGGCCTCCGCGAGCGACATCCGCCGGGCCGGCAGCTCCCGGCTCGCCGTGCGAGGGTTCAGCTCGTCGAGGCGCCGGTCCGCGATCCGGTTGAAGCCCATCGCCGCGAACCGCGCCGCGCCGAACGCGACCACCACCAGGAGCAGCGTGCGGACCGTCACCGGCCGGACTCGCGACGCGGCCGCGACGCCCACGAAGGCGAACGGCAGCGAGAACACGGTGTGGGCGACCTTCACGAAGTTGGCGTAGGCCACCAGCCGGCCCCCGCCGGAGAGCACCTGCCCGTCCACGCCGCCGGCGCCCGTCACGGAAGCCGGATGCCGAGCCGCGCCCACAGCTCGTCCACCGTCTTGCGCGTCGCCGCGTCCATCACGATCCGCTCCGGCCACTCCCGCGTGAACCCCTCCTCCGGCCACTTCCGCGTCGCGTCGATGCCCATCTTCGATCCGTAGGTGAACCCGCGGCTCGAGTGGTCGAGCACGTCCACCGGGCCCATCGTGAACTGCACGTCGCGCTGGGGATCGATGTGGTTGAGGGCCACCCACCACGCCTCGTCCGGATTCCGCACGTCCACGTCGCGGTCCACCACCACGATCACCTTCGCCAGCGCCATCAGGCCCTGGCCCCACAGACCGTTCATCACCTTCCGGGCGTGCCCCGGGTACTGCTTGTCGATGCTCACGAACACGAGGTTGTGGAAGATGCCGTAGGCCGGCATGTGGTAGTCCACGATCTCCGGCAGCGTCAGCTGCAGCAGCGGACGGAAGATCCGCTCCGTGGCGTGGCCGAGGTAGAAATCCTCCATCGGCGGGCGGCCGACGATCGTCGCCGGGTAGATCGGGTCGCGCCGCATCGTGACGGCGGTGACGTGCACGCGCGGGTAGCGGTCGGCCAGCGAGTAGAACCCGGTGTGGTCGCCGAAGGGCCCCTCGACCACCAGCGCCTCGGCCGGATCGACGACCCCCTCGATCACCACCTCCGCCTCCGCGGGCACCTCGAGGTCGCTGGTGAGCGCCTGCGCCAGGCGCACCGGCGAGCGCCGCAGGAAGCCTGCGAACAGGAACTCGTCCACCGCCGGCGGCAGGGGCGCCGATGCCGCGTACATCGACGCCGGGTCGGCGCCCAGCACGATCGCCACCGGCATCCGCTCGCCGCGCTCGGCCATCGCCCGCCAGTGCGCCGCGCCCACCTTGTGCCGCTGCCAGTGCATCGCCAGGTCCCGGGGACCCTGCACCTGGATCCGATACAGCCCCACGTTCCGTGCTCCCGTCGCCGGGTCCCGCGTGATCACCATCGGGAAGGTGATGTAGGGACCGGCGTCACCCGGCCAGCACACCAGGTGGGGGAGCTGGAGCAGGTTCGCCTCCGCCTCCCGGAGCACCACGGCCTGGCAAGGGATCGGACCGGTGGCACGCTGCGGCGGGATCCTGGCCAACTCGGCCAGCCTGGGGAGCATGGACAGCTTGCCGGCGAGACCCTCAGGGACATCCGCTGTGAGCATCTCGGATATCCGTGCTCCCACGTCGTCCAGCGCCGCCGTCCCGAGCGCCAGCGCCATGCGCCGCATCGAGCCGAACAGGTTGATGGCGACGGGCAGACGGCTCGGCGTCCCGTCCGGGAGCACCGGATGCTCGAACAGCAGGGCCGGCCCACCGCCGCGGCTCTTCATGCACCGATCGGCGATCTCCGTGATCTGGCGATCGACGGACACGCTCTCGCGCACCCGCACCAGCTCGCCCGCCTCGTCCAGCGCGGCGAGGAAATCCCGCAGGCTGTCGAGGCTCATCGGACCTCCCCGAGGCTCATCGCGCCCCCCAGTGGATGGCGGCGATCCCGCCGGTCAGCAGCTCGTAGCCGGCGTCCCGGAAGCCCGCGCCGACCATCCGCCCCATCAGCTCGGCAGGCGCCGGGAACGTCTCGACCGAGGCAGGCAGGTATGCGTAGGCGGTCGGGTGGCCCGAGACCGCCCGGCCCACCAGCGGCAGGACGCGGCGGAAGTAGAAATGGTAGAGCGAGCGCAGCGGTCTGGAGGGCGGCGTGGTGAAGTCGAGGATCACCAGGCGCGCGCCCGGCTTCAGGACCCGCCACAGCTCTCGCAGTCCGGCGTCCAGGTCGTCGAGGTTGCGGACGCCGAAGCCCACCGTGGTCCCGTCGAAGCGGCCGTCCGGGAACGGCAGCGCCAACGCGTCGGCGGCGGCCGGCACGACCGGTCCGTGCCCGACCTTGTCAGCCCCGAGCCGCAGCATCGGGGCGGCGAAGTCCACTCCCACCACCCGGCCCCGGAAACCCGGCCGGCCGGCCAGCTCGATCGCGAGGTCCAGGGTGCCGGCGCAGGCGTCGAGGAAGGTGCCCGTCGCGCGGCGCTCCCAGCCGAGCCGGTCCACGGCCCGCCGCCGCCACGAGCGGTCCACGTTGAGCGACAGGAGATGGTTGAGCAGGTCGTAGCGCGGCGCGATCGCGGAGAACATCTCGCGCACGTAGCGACGCTTCTCGAGGGGGGGCGGGGGCGAGGCGGGTGGCGCCAACGTCATCGGCCGGCGGTGCGTCCGTGCCGGGGTTGGCACGCCCGGCGGGCGGCGCGGAGAACGGCTCGGCGCCGTGACGTCTCCTCAGGCGCAGTCGGGCGGAGCGGCATCGGAAGCGTAGATTACCCCCCGCATGCCGACGGCGAAAGACCTCCAGGCGCTCGGCGACCAGGAGGTCGTGGAGCTGGCCAAGGCCGGCAAGGAAACCGCGTACCGTGAGCTGCTCCGGCGGTACGAGCGCCCCGTCTTTTCCCTCATCTTCCGCATGGTCCGCGACCGGTCGCTGGCCGAGGACCTCGCCCAGGAAACCTTCGTCAAGGTGCTGAACGCGCTGGGGAGCTACCGGCCCGAGTACAAGTTCTCCTCCTGGATCTTCAAGATCGCCAACAACGCCGCGATCGATCAGCTGCGGCGACGCGAGCTGGACACGCTGTCGCTCGACGGCAGCCCCGAGGCGCGCACGGCCGACGAGATCGAGGCGACCGCCCTGCAGGCGACCGACCGCGCCGAGTCGCCGCTCGAGGAGCTGGAATCGCGCGAGACCGGGGCCGCCATCGAGCGGGCGATCGGTCGGCTGAGACCCGAGTACCGCACCTGCATCCTGCTGCGGCACGTCGAAGGCCGCTCGTACGAGGAAATCGCCGAGGTCATGGACCTGCCGCTGGGCACGGTCAAGACCTACATCCACCGGGCCAGGCTCGAGCTGCGGGAGTACCTGGCCGACCTGAGAACCTGAAACCGCTGCCACCCCGCTCCCGTAGGGGTGGCAACGAGGGAGGTAAGTGGCGTGACGGACAAGCAGTTAGACGATTCCGACCTGGATCTGCTGGTGCTGCGAGGGTTGTCCAGTCTCCCGGCCCTCGCGCCCGGGCGTGGATTCCGGGATCGCGTCATGGCATGCGTGAGCCTCCCCAAGCCGGCGCCGCTCGTCCGGCTGCAGCGCGCCGGCGCCTGGGCCCTCCAGCCCCGCCACGCGGCGGCGCTCGCCACGGGCTACGCCGCGTGCGTGCTGGTCACCGTTCTGCTGGCGGGGCCGTGGGTTTCGGCGCACGCCAGCTTCGTCACCCTGGGGGCCTCGTGGCTCATCGGACACGTCGGCGGCTGGATCGACGCGGGCCTGATGGCTGTCGCCTCCTGGGGCGTCCGCTCCGGCGTGGTGGACGCTCTCCGCTCGGCGCTGGGCACCGGGCCGCGGCTGTGGGCCACGCTCGCCACGGCGGCCATCGTGTACGCCGGCAGCGGGTACGGGCTGCACGTCCTTCTCAAGGCGCCGCGGAGGAGCCATGAACTCAGTCGCGCGCTGTAGCGTGCTGGCCGCGGCCCTCGCCGCCGCTTCCGCGGGAGGGGCGACGGCCACGACCCTGGGCGACCACGGGTCGCGCGACGCCGCCGCGCGCATCGCCGAAGGGCTGCGGTTCATCGAACGGGTGCTGCACATCCAGCAGCACGGCACCCAGGTGTCCTCCTTTACCATCTCCATCGGCTCGCGCGAGGCGAGCCTGGAGCTGGATCTCGCCTCCGGCGGGACCCGCGTCGTCGTCCTCAAGGCGGGCGGCCTCTACATCGACAACCAGATCGCCGGCCAGTACACGGTCGGCGGCGCACTGGAGCACTCCTGGCGGAGACTGCTCGCCGATGCCGGCTCCTTCGACACGCCGCAGCTCGTGGCCAGGTTGAAGGGCTGGAGCGTCGACGGGCTGACGGGCGGGGACCTCGCCGTCAAGCGCCGCATCGACGACGTGTTGAGCCCGCTCGCGGCCGCGCCCGCCGTCGCGGCGACGACGACGGCCCGCACCTCTCCCTCCGCCGAGTCGGCTCAGGCGCCGGCGGCCCCGGGCCCGGCGTTGCCGTCGCTGCCGCCCCCGGCCCTCGAAGCGTCCGCGCCCGCCGCGGCTCCCGCGGCGCCGTCCGCGGTCCAGATCCTGTTCCACGACGTGAAGAACGTGGTGGCGATGTTCATCGCGCTGGCGATGATCGGCTTCGGGACCGTGTTCTTCGCGCGGCGCTACCTCGAGGTCGTCGCCGATACGGCGTCGCAGGCGTTCGGCCGCTCGCTGGTCGTGGGTCTGCTGGGGCAGCTGCTGCTGCTGCCGACGCTGGCGATGCTGGTCGTCGGCCTGATCTTCACCATCGTGGGGATCCTGCTCCTGCCCTTCGCGGTGATCGCCTTCCTCATCGCGGCGTGCCTCTCGGTGCTCGGCGGCTACCTGGCCGTCGCCCACGCGGTCGGCGAGACGGTGAGCCGGCGGCGGATGGCGAACGGCGCGTTCGTGCGCAGCCCCAACGCGTACGGCTACCTGTTCACCGGGCTCATCGGCCTCCTGGGTCTGTGGGCCGCCGCCGCGCTGTTCGGGTGGGCGGGGCCGGTGGTGTACGTGTTCCGCGCCGCCGCGTTCGT
Organism: Gemmatimonadales bacterium; assembly: GCA_035502185.1. NCBI lineage: Bacteria > Pseudomonadati > Gemmatimonadota > Gemmatimonadia > Gemmatimonadales > Gemmatimonadales bacterium. Next base: position 61,648 of record DATJUT010000077.1, on the reverse strand, counting down.
CGTGACCTGGCTGGCGGGCACCGTGGGCTTCGGCGCGGTGCTGCTCTCGCGCGCCGGGCTGCGGGACACCTTCACCGGCCGGCACATGGGCGACCAGTCCGGCGAGTACCTGTGGGCCACCCCGCCGGCCACGCCGGCGGCGCCCCGGCCGGGCCGCCGCCAATGAAGGCGCACCGCGCCCTGCCCGCCGCGCTGGCGCTTGCCGCGCTGCTCGCCGCACCCGCTGCGGGCGCGCAGACGCTCCGGACCCTCACCTCGTCGCGCCAGCTGCACGGGGAGGCCGCGCTCGCGGTGAACGTCAGCTACGTCGCCGGCCGGTTCCACCTCGTGCCGGCGCCGGCCGGCACCCTGTACCAGATGGAGATGCGCTACGACGAGGAGAAGTTCACGCCGATCCGCGAGTACGACGCGGCCAGCGGGGCGCTGAGCCTGGGACTCAAGAGCCGCGGGCACGTGACGCTGGCGGGAAACGGGGACGAGGACGACGTGCCGACCCTCGACCTCGCCCTCGCCGCGGGGGTGCCGCTCGCCCTGTCGTTGGATCTGGGTGCGGCCGAGGCCGAAGCCGATCTCGGCGGCCTCGCGCTCACCAGCCTGCGGTACAAGACCGGCGCGTCGCGCTCCCGGCTGAAGTTCGGCCGGCCGAACGTGGCGGCGTGCGACTCGCTCACCATCGAGGCCGGCGCCGCGGAGTTCACGGCCACCGGCCTCGCCAACGCCGGCTGCCGCCACGTGCGCGTCGAGGGCGCCGTGGGCGCGGTGACACTCGATTTCAGCGGCGTCCCACGCGCCTCGTCGGACGCCGACATCCACCTCGGGCTCGGCACCCTCAAGCTGGTGCTGCCGCGCACCGTCGGGGTGGCCGTCACGCTGGACCGGTTTCTCGCCTCGTTCGACCAGGACGGCTTCACCCGCCGCGGCGGCGTGTACTACTCCGACAACTACGCCGCCACGCGCTTCCATCTCGACCTGAAGGTGGAATCGGCCTTCGGTGGGATCGAGGTGGCGTGGGTGGACGGGCCGCGCTAGCGCGCGGCCGCCCGCACCTCGGCTCCGCGCGCCAGCCCCAGCACCGCGTCCGCCCGCCCGTCGCGGACGGCGATCTCGATCGTCCCTCCGGACCCCACGAAGGCGACCGGCGCGCCCGGCGGCACGTCGGCGAAGGTCGCGAGCAGCGGGACGCTGTGACGCCCCAGCTGCACGGCCGCGCCGTCCGCGACGGCGTCGTCCGGGACGTTCGTGACCAGAGTGCCGAACCGGTCCACGTGGACGACCTGGCCGATGACCGCGGCGCCCTCGACGCGCACCCGCCGCGGCGGCAGGTGCACGAGGTCGCCGACCGCCGGTCCCAGCTCGCCCAGGGCGGCGCCGGTCGCGAGCCTGGCGGCGGCCGGCGCGAACACGTCGCGTCCGTGGAAGGTGCGGCTCGCCGACTCCGGCACCGGCAGGCTGACGACCTCGGCGTGGGCCGCCGCGAAGACGTCCGACAGCAGCCCGTTGTCGGGGGCGACGAAGCGATGTCCGCCGGCCGCCGCGGCCAGCGCGCGCCGCCGCGTGCCGACGCCCGGGTCCACCACCGCCAGGTGCACCGTGCCGGTCGGGAACGTCCGCCACGCGCGGCCCAGCACGAAGCTGGCGGCCGCGACGTCCCCCGGCGCGATGTCGTGGGTGATGTCCACCAGCGGCGACGCCGGCGCGAGGGAGAGCAGCGTGCCCTTCACCTCGCCGACGTAGCTGTCGGCGGTGCCGAAATCGGTCACCAGGGTGATGATGGGGCTCACGCGCGCGCCCGCTGCCACCGCCCGCTGCGCCACAGGCCGGCCATCGCGATGCCGCGCCCCACGGCCGTGAGGCTGATGGTCCACCAGATCCCCGCGACGCCCAGCACTCCCGCCAGCCACGCGGCGAGCGGCAGGCGGGCGGCGCTGAGCGATCCCGACCACAGCGTCGGCTCGAGCGTGAACCCGGCCCCGCCCAGCGATCCCTCGAGCACGATCTCGACCGCCATGGTGATCTCCGCCAGCGCGATGATCCGCAGGTAGCTCGCGCCCGCCGCGACGACCGCCGCGTCGCGGCTGAACACCGCCACGAGCTGCCGGGGCGCCAGCAGGAAGGCCAGGGCCACCACGCCGGCTGCCATGCACGCGTAGCGCACCGACAGCCAGCCGGCGCGCCGCGCGCGGTCGGCGCGCCCCGCGCCCAGATTCTGCCCGACGATCGCCGCCGACGCCAGTCCGAAGCCCACGGCCACCTGGTAGGCGAGACCCTCGAGCTTGTGGCCGACGCCGAGCGCCGCGAGCGCCGGCGTGCCGAACCGCGTCGTGATGCGCGTCAGGCCGATGTAGATGAGGGCGAAGAAGATCCCGTTGGCGGCCGTCGGGAGGCCGATGCGCAGCACCGCCAGGCCCGCGCGCCAGTCGCGCGCGGCAAACCGCAGCAGCCGCCGCCGGACCAGCAGCCCGAAGCCGAACGCGAGTCCCAGGGCCCGCGTGCCCACCGCCGCGACCGCGGCGCCGGCGATGCCCATCGCCGGCGCCGGCCCGAGCCCCAGGATCAGCACCGGGTCCATCACCAGCGTCACCAGCACCGACAACGACAGCAGCGCCAGCGGAGTGCGCGTGTCGCCCGACGCGCGGAACGTGGCCTCCGCGGCGTAGAAGCCCAGCACCAGCGGCGTGCCCAGCAGGTAGGTCGAGAGCCAGGTGCGCCCCAGCGCGGTGACCTCGGGCGGGGTGCGCATCACCGCGAACAGCGCCGGCAGCAGCTGCCAGCCGACGATGGCGACCACCACCCCCGTCACGAGCGCCAGCATCAGCGTCGTGCCGGACGCGACCGCCGCCAGGGCCGGCGCGCCCTCGCCGTGGCGGCGGGCGGCCACCGCCGTGAGCCCGACCGCGATCATCTCGCCCACGGCGAGTAGCATCCACACCGCGAAGCCGGCCGTGGAGATCGCCGCCAGCGCCGCCGGGCCGAGCGTCCGGCCGACCCAGAAGACGTCGATCAGCAGGAACGCGAGCTGCAGCAGCGCCGAGCCGATGGCCGGCACCGCCACGCGCATGATTGCGCGCGGCAGCGGGCCCGAGACCAGGTCGCTGGCCGGCGCGCCGGTCACCGCGGCGGTCACGGCGTCCGGGGGGCCGAGTCCAGGAAGCGGCGGAAGACCGGGTTGTCGGGGAAGCGGGCCGCGAGGTCGCCCACGATGCGGCGGCCCTCCTCGCGCAGCGCGGCGTCGGAGGCGCCCTCGCGCACCAGCGCGTTGGCGTAGACCCATTGGGCCTCGAGCCGGGCCACGGTGCCGTCGCGGCTCACCCGTCGCAGCCGCTCCAGCGCCGCCGCCGCGTCGCCGCCGCCCAGGCCGATGATGTGCGCCACCAGCCGCGCCAGCAGCCCGGCGCGCGCCAGCGCGTACTCGTACACCCCCAGGCCCAGCTCGCAGTCCACGCAGGTCGAGTCGAGGGCCAGAGCCTTGCCGAGCGCCGCGCGCATCCGTCGCGCGTCGCGCGCCGCCCGCCAGTAGTGCCCGTGCAGCTCCGCCTGCCGCGCCCGGTAGCCCGTCGCCGTCCCGAGCCAGAACAGCGCCGCGACCCGGGCCGAGTCCGTCGTCGCGGCCGCCGCCGCCCGCTCGGCGCGCGACGCGGCTTCCGCGAGCAGCGCCTCCACCGAGTCCTCGGCGAACCCGTCGTCCTGCTGCGCCGTGCCCCACCAGATCAGCGCCGACGCCGCCAGGGCCGGGCCCACCGCATCCTGCGGATGCAGCTCGGCGAGCCGGGTGAAGAACAGGCCCGCGGCCTCGAACCGGCCGCTGTAGATCAGATCCTGGCCTGCGGCCGTCTCGGCCGCCGTGGCCCGGACGCTCGAGTCGGGAGCGGGAACGGAGTCCTGCGCGCGCGCCGGCGCCGCAGCCGCGGCGGCGAGCAGGACGGCCAGAACGGCGGGCGTCTCTAGGATGCGACGATCGGAAGGCGCACCGCCGCCGCGGCCGTGCGCTCCTGCAGAGCCGCCGCGAGCGCGGCGAAGGCCAGGGCCGCCGGCGACCCGGGCTCCGCGAGCACCACCGGCGTGCCCGCCTCGCCCAGCTCCTGGATCCGCGCCTGCAGCGGGATCTCGGCCAGCAGCGGCAAATCCAGCTCCGCCGCCAGGCGCCGGCCCCCGCCGCTCGAGAAGACGTCGGTGCGCTGCCCGCAGTGCGGGCAGTGGAAGTACGACATGTTCTCCACGATCCCGAGCACCGGCACGCCGACCTTCTCGAACATCTTCGCGCCGCGCAGCGCGTCGCCCACCGCGACTTCCTGCGGCGTGGTCACGATGATCGCGCCCGTCACCTGCACCGACTGCACCAGGCTCAGCTGGGCGTCGCCGGTGCCGGGCGGCATGTCCACCAGCAGGTAGTCGAGCTGGCCCCATGCCACGTCGGAGAGGAACTGCTGGATGATCTTCATGATGATGGGGCCGCGCCAGATGGCCGCGGCGTCGCGCTCGACCAGGTTGCCGAGCGACATCACCTTCACGCCGTGCGCCTGGATCGGCTGGATCCGGCCGCCGGCGACCTCGGGCCGCTGGTCCAGGATGCCGAGCATCCGCGGGACATTCGGGCCGTACACGTCCGCGTCCATCACGCCGACCCGCTGGCCCGCACCGGCCGCCAGCGCCGCCGCGAGGTTCACCGCGACGGTGGACTTGCCCACCCCGCCCTTGCCGCTCGAGACCGCGATCACCCGGCCGAGGTTCGGCAGCTCGCGCGCCGTGGGCGGCGGCACGGTCTTGGGCGTCGTGGCCGGCTGCTGCTGCGCGCCACCCGCCACCTGCATCTTCACGCCCGCCACCCCGGGCACTGCCTGGGCCGCGAGCCGCGCCTCGCGCACCAGCGTGGCCGGGTCCTCGCGCCCCAGGGCGAAGGCGATGCGGACCTGGCCGCCGGCCTCCACCGCGATGTCCTCCACCATGCCCGCCGCGACCACGTCCCGCTCGAGCCGCGGGTTCATCACCTTCCGCAGCGCGGCCTCGACCCTGGCCTTGAGATCGCCGTCCGCCACGCCGCTCACACCGCCGCGACGCCGCGGACTTCCGGCACCGCCATCTTCAGGCGCGCTTCGATCCCCTGCTTCAGCGTGGCCCGCGACATCGGGCAACCCACGCAATGGCCCATCAGACGCACCGTCACGAGACCTTCACTCTCGTCGAAGTCCACCAACTCCACGTCTCCGCCGTCCATCTGGATCGCCGGGCGCACTGTCCCCAGCACTTCCTCGATCTTCTCCAGCGTGGTCGCCACTGCTCGCTCCCGCATATGCGACCACTCCGGTCGCAAATTAGTTGGGCGTTCGGATGAGGGTCAAGAAACCCGCCCATTGGAGAGCAAGCGCCGTGCCGCTGCGAGGACCTGGCCCTGCACCTCGTCCAGCGTGCCGGGAATGGACGCACCCGAGGCCTTCGCGTGGCCGCCGCCGCCGAAGGGCTGGGCAAAGGCAGCCACGTCCACGTCGCCGACGGAGCGGAACGACACCTTGATCCTGCCGCTCGCCAGGGTGCGGAACAGCAACGCCAGCCGGGTGCCCTGCACCGAGCGCGCCAGCTCGACCAGGCCGTCTAGGTCGTCGGCGCTCACGCCGTGCCGCTCCAGCGCGCCGGCCGGCACCGTGATCCACGAGAGTCCGATCTCCGGCTCCACCACGAGCGTCTCCAGCACCTCCGCGGTGAGTCGCAGGCGGCCGACGGGCGCGGTCGCGTACACCTGCTCGTAGATGCGCTCGGGGTCCAGGCCGCACTCGAGCAGCGAGGCCGCGACGCGCAGTGTGCGGGGCGAGGTGTTCGCGAACCGGAAGCCTCCCGTGTCGGTCAGCAGGCCCACGTAGAGCGCGCGGGCCGCGTCGGCCGTGAGCCGCCAGCCCGCGACCTCGGCCAGGTCGAAGACCAGCTCGGCGGTCGCGGAGGCCGCGGCGTCCACCAGGCGCGGCCCCTTGGGCAGCGTGCCGGGCGAGAGGTGATGGTCCACGCAGGCCGTGACGACGTCCCGGCCGTGAATCGTCTCGGCCAGCTGGCCGAGGCGGCCGAGGTCCGAGATGTCGAGCACCAGGAACAGATCCGCATCGCGCAGGGCGGCGACCGCGCGCTCGGTGCAGTCGTGCCGCTTCACCGGACTGACGAGGAAGGCGAAGCGCGGAGGGATCGGCGTCGGGTTCGCGATGCGCACGTCCTTGCCCAGCGCCTCGAGCAGGTGCACCAGCGCGACCTCACTGCCGATGCCGTCGCCGTCGGAGTTGACGTGCGTCGTCATCACGATGCGGCGAGCCGCGAGCAGCGCGTCGGCGACGGCGCGCGCGCCCTTCCGGCGGCCAGCCGGCACGATCTCCCGCTTCGGCTTGGACGTCATGCGAGGCACGGTAAGGGACTCGGAAGCCGCGGGCAAGTGGACATTTCCGCTCCCGTTGCGGACCTGGCGCGCGACGCGTACGGTGGGTCGGCGGCCTGACGCTCGAGTGACGGTGGGGCGCTAGGGTGCACGCCGGCCCGGGGTGCGCTGATGGGAGTGACGACGCGTTTGCTTCTCGTGTTGGCGGTGCTCATGCCCGCCGCCTGCACCCGGTGGTCCATGCGGCCCGTGCCGCTCGCGCAGGCGTTCGCGAGCGATTCCGCCAAGGACGTTGCCGTGCGGCTGCGCGACGACAGCACCCACTGGTGGCGCGTGCGCCAGGCGCGGCTGGTGGGGGACTCGATCGTGGGCCAGAGCAGGGCCAGCGGCCAGCTGCGCCGCGTCACGGTGCCGGCGGACGACGTGCTCGAGCTGGTGGTGCGCGAGCCGGACCGCACCGCCAACAGCGCGTTCATCCAGCTCGCGGAGATGGCCAGCTTCCTCGGCGTAGTGCTGTTCGTCGGCCTCGCCTTCCCGCTGTTCGCTCCCAAGGGATGGTCGCTGTAGGAGGGCCATCGATGCGCATCCGCCTCGCCTGCCTGCTCGCCGCCTGCAGCCTGCTCCCCGCCCGAGTCGTCGCGCAGGACAGCCTGCCCGAGCCGCTCCGACAGACCCGCGCCCTCCTCGCCGCGGGCCGGATCGACGACGCCATCCACCTCGCCGAGCGGTACACCGGCGATCATCCGCGCGACGCACGGGGCTTCCTGGCGCTGGGCGACGCGTGGCTCAGCCAGACGCCGTTCGGACGCTTCCGTGCGATCCGCGCCTACGAGGAGGCGCAGCGCCTCGCGCCCGGCGATCCGGAGCCGGCGTTCCGTTACGCGGCAGCCGGCCTGTGGCTCGGCGGCGACGACGGCGAGGACATCGCCAGGCGGGGCCTGGAGCGCACGCTCGAGCTGGACCCGCGGTACCCCGGCGCGTGGGACCAGTGGCTCACGCTGTTCCGGAACGCCGGCTCGCGGCGGCGGATGGCGGAGCGGCTCTCGCGCTGGTCGGGCGACCCCCTGATCCGCTCTCGCCTCGCGCTGCTGGCGATCGAGGACGAGCACTACGACGACGCCGACGCGCTGCTCGACTCCGCGCTCGCCGCCGACTCGACGAACCCGGCGTGGCTCGCGCTCCGCGCCCAGAGCGACTTCGAGGCCGGCGACACGCTTGGCGGCTGGTCGTTCTACCGGCGGGCCCTGGCCCACGCCGACGCCGACTCGACCGACGCGCTGTGGCGCCAGGTGGTGGGGATCGCGCAGCCCTACGAGGTGAGCCTCTGGTCGGCGGGCGTCGCTCCCGCGCAGAAGCGCACCTGGCTGGAGCTGTTCTGGGCACGCCGCAATCCGAACCTGTTCGCGGGCGTCAACCACCGGGTGGCCGAGCACTTCGCCAGGCTCCGCTTCGCGCGCAAGAACTACCCGCTGCTGCATCCGCTGATCTCGTACCACCGCAGCCAGCTGGCGCGCGCCATGAACCTGGAGCCGTCCTCCGGCGAGCGGGCGTTCTACACGCGCTGCGAGATGTACGAGGTGCTGGTGCCGCGGCACGCGCCGCTGCGGATCTTCGGCCTTCCCGAGGACCCGACGCTTCCCCAGACCGATCCGACTGCGACCTACGCCCAGACCGGTCTTCCGGGCGTGAGCCACGCCAGCGACCGTGCCCGCATCTTCCCCGACCCGACCACCGCCTCGATGGGGGCCTGGATGGAGTCGCTGTTCGGGTCTGCCGTGCAGTCCTCGATGTTCGCGCCGCTCAACCTCGACCTCAGGAGCATGGACAGCGTCGCGGCGCGGGTCGGCTACAACCTCGCCACCGGGCTCGACGACCGTGGCGTGATGTACCTGAGGCTGGGCCCGCCGGACCAGAACTTCATCGGCGCCACCAACGCCGCGGACATGAGCTGCAACACCCGGGACATCGAGCGGTGGCAGTACCAGGAGTACGGCGAAGTGCGGTTCGCGCGTCCGAGCGCCTTCTCCGGCGGCGAGCGCACCGTCCCGGACATGGTCTTCCGGGCGATGAACGAGCGGCAGTTCGAAACGGCGCAGAGAGGTCTCACCGAGGACGCGAGCGCGGAGCCGGCCCCCCTCGACTTCGGCGTCTGGACCGCGCAATTCGCCGACCGCATGGACGCCACGGTCACCGACCTGGTGGTCGTCACCACGCGCGGCGCCGTGGCCGCCTCGCTGGCGGGCGTCGCGGGCGCGAGCGCCCCCGGCGTCGATTCCACTGGCGTGGTGACCCTGCTGGCCCGGCCGGGCAGCTACCTGCTGCTCGCCCAGGCCCGGGACTCGGCGGGGCTCGGCCGGCAGACGCTGCGCATCGGTCTCAAGCGCTTCGACCGGCTGGCGGTGAGCGAGCTGCTGCTGGCGCCCGCCTGGGGCGACTCGGGCGTGGACCGCGCGGCGATGCTGGCCCGGGTCGAGCGCACGCTGGTCTTTCCGCAGGGCTCGCCGATCCGGAGCTACGCCGAGGTCTACGGCCTGCGCGCGGCGGGCGGGATCGCCCGCTACCAGGTCTCCTACGAGCTGCTGCGCACCGGCTCGCCGGAGCGGGACATCCGGCGCGCCGACTGGCCGGACGCGATCCGCTTCGAGTTCCACCGGGAGCGGCCGGCCGGCGCGGGAGGCGTGGCGCCCGAGGTCCTGGACATCACGCCGGAGCAGACGCCGCACGGGAAGTACCTGCTGCGGCTGCGCGTCACGGACCTGGACACCGGCGCCGACGCGGGCCAGGGCACCATCGCGTTCGTGGTCCGCTGAACGCGGCGTCCCGGCGGCGAGCGCCGAGCCCCGAACGCCAAGCGGCCGGCCCCTCACGGAGCCGGCCGCTGCCTCTCGCACGGCAGTCGCTACTTGAGCTGCGCGATCCCGGCCGCCATCTCCCGCTGCAGCACGCTGTGCCGCCGGCTGTAGCCGAAGTAGATCCCGAAGCCGATCAGCAGCCACACCACCAGCCGGATCCAGGTGTCCAGCGGGAGCGTGGCCATCAGGCCGGCGCAGCATACGACGCCCATGATCGGCACGAACGGCACCCACGGCGTCCTAAAAGGACGGGCGAGGTCCGGCCGCGTCCGGCGCAGAATCAGCACGCCGATCGAGACCAGCACGAAGGCGAGCAGCGTCCCGATGTTCACCAGCTGGCCCAGGAGCTGGAGGGGCAGCATCCCGGTGGCGATCGCCACGGCGATCCCGGTGAAGATCGTGGAGAGGTACGGCGTGCGGAACTTCGGGTGCACCGACGCCGCCCACCTGCCCAGCAGGCCGTCGCGCGACATCGAGTAGAACACGCGCGACTGGCCCAGGAGCATCACCAGGATCACCGAACCCAGCCCCAGCACCGCTCCCACGTCCACGAGCACGCGGAGGATCTCCGGCGCGCCGATGCGCTGCATCGCGAGCGCCATCGGGGCCGCGACGTTGAGGTCCTTGTAGGGCACCATGCCCACCAGCACCGCCGAGACGATGACGTACAGCAGGGTGCAGATCGCCAGCGAGCCCAGGATGCCGATCGGCATGTCCCGCTGGGGATTCCGCGCCTCCTGGGCCGCCGTCGAGACCGCGTCGAACCCGATGTAGGCGAAGAACACCAGACCCGCGCCGCGCAGGACCCCGGACGGGCCGTAGGTGCCCCAGTCACCGGTGTTCGGCGGCACGAAGGGCTTGAGGTTCGCGGGGTGGAAGTGCGCCAGGCCGACGAAGAAGATCACCAGGATGATGGACAGCTTCAGGATCACGATGAAGTTGTTGACGGTCGCCGACTCCTTGATGCCGATCACCAGGATGGTCGACATCACGGCCACGACGAACACCGCCGGCGCGTTCACGATGGCGCCCGTCAGGTTGAGCCCCGCGTGCGCGCAGCCGGCCACGGCGTCGCGGACGTTGGCCGCCGTGCACCACGCCGTCGGCGAATTGGTCAGGGTCGCGGGCAACGTGATCCCGAAGTCGTTGAGCAGGCTGACGAAGTGGCCCGACCACCCCACGCCGACGGTGGCCGCGCCGGCGGCGTACTCCAGCACCAGGTCCCAGCCGATGATCCACGCAACCAGCTCTCCCAAGGTCGCGTACGAGTAGGTGTACGCGCTGCCGGCGACGGGAACCGCACTCGCCATCTCGGCATAGCAGAGTCCCGCGAAGGCGCAGGCGATGCCCACGAGGATCATCGAGATCGGCACCGCCGGCCCGGCGTACAGCGCCGCCGCCTGGCCGGTCAGCACGAAGATGCCCGCGCCGATGATGGCCCCGATGCCGAGAGTGATCAGGTTCAGCGGACCGAGCGCGCGCTTGAGGGTGCGCTCGCCGACCGCGTCGGCCTCGGCGCGCAGCGCGGTGATGGACTTGGTGGCCCACAGGTTCATCGGAGCGACCTTTGGCTGCAGGGCTGGTAGCGGGACGCGAGCGTGCCCGCACCGGGGTGGAAGCGCGCTAGACTACTGGAGAGCGGCCGGCGGTGTCAAGCGCGGTGTCCCGCGAGCGGGCTCGCGGGAGCGGCCGCCGTGGCTCACGGGCTGTAGTTCGGCGCCTCGCGCGTGATGGAGACGTCGTGCGGGTGCGACTCCCGCAGTCCGGCGGACGTGATCCGCACCAGCTCGGTCCGGGTCTGCAGGTCGCGGATCGTGGCCACGCCGCAGTAACCCATCCCGCTCCTCAGCCCGCCCACCAGCTGGAAGACCACGTCGGCCACCGGGCCCTTGTACGGCACCCGTCCCTCGATGCCCTCCGGCACCAGCTTGGTGGCCGACATCTCGCCTTCCTGGAAGTAGCGGTCGGCCGAGCCCTCCTGCATCGCCGCCAGGCTCCCCATGCCGCGGATCACCTTGAAGCGCCGCCCCTCGTAGAGCAGCGACTCGCCCGGGCTCTCCTCGGTGCCGGCGAACACCGCCCCCATCATCACGCTGTCGGCGCCGGCGGCGAGCGCCTTGACCGCGTCGCCCGAGTACTTCACCCCGCCGTCGGCGATCACGGGCACCCCCGAGGCGCCCGCCACGGCGTCCTGGATGGCCGTCACCTGCGGCACGCCGACGCCCGTCACGACGCGGGTGGTGCAGATCGAGCCCGGTCCCACGCCGACCTTGACTGCGTCCACGCCGCGCTCGACCAGGGCGCAGGCGCCCTCGCGGGTCGCGACGTTGCCGCCCACCAGCTGGGCGTCCGGCAGCGCCTGGCGCAGCTCGGCCACCGCCTGCAGCACGCCCTCGCTGTGGCCGTGCGCCGAATCCACCACCAGCACGTCGCATCCCGCGTCGAGCAGCGCGTGCGCGCGGGAGACGGCGTCCTTGGTGGCGCCGAGCGCGGCGGCGACCCGCAGCCGGCCCAGGTGGTCCTTGTTCGCCGAGGGGTAGTCGCGCCGCTTGAAGACGTCCTTGACCGTGATGAGCCCCTTCAGCTTCCCGTCGCCCGCGACCACGGGGAGCTTCTCGACCTTGTGACGCGCGAGGATCTTCACCGCCTCCTCGAGCGTCGTACCCACCGGCGCCGTCACCAGGTTCTTGCTGGTCATCACCTCGCGGATCGGCCGGTCGAGGTTGCTCTCGAACTGGAGGTCGCGGTTGGTGATGATCCCCACCAGCCGGCGCTCCGTGTCCACGATCGGCACGCCGGAGATCTTGAAACGCGCCATCAGGTGGAGCGCCTCGCGGATGGGGCGGTCGGGGGGCAGCGTGATCGGGTCGAGGATCATCCCGCTCTCCGACCGCTTGACCCGGTCCACCTCGGCCGCCTGCCGGTCGATGGGCAGGTTCTTGTGGATCACCCCGATGCCGCCGAGCCGCGCCATGGCGATGGCCATCTCCGCCTCGGTCACGGTGTCCATCGCCGCCGAGACGAACGGCAGGTTCAGGGAGATGGTGCGCGTGAGGCGGGTGGACACGTCCACCTGCCGGGGATGCACCGTCGAATGGCCGGGGACCAGCAGGACGTCGTCGAAGGCGAGACCGTCGAGCGGACGAATACGGCTTTCCATGGCGGAAGATACCGGGCCGCTCCGGGCGAAATCAAGCAGTATGCGCGCCGCCCTCCGGTGGCTCCGGGGCGGCCTTGGGCCCGGGCGGGGGCGCGGGCCGCTGGCCGGTCACCTCGTCCACCACCGCCTTGCCCGCCGCCGCGATGCCGCCCACGACCCGGCCCGCCGCGGCCATGGTGTCCATCGTGCTCTTGATGGCGGTGGCCGAGACGCGGCCCGCCCGAAGCGTGTCCTCCACCGTCTCCGCGAGCCGCTGCAGCGCGGACGGCGACTCCGGCGTCCGCGCCGCGTACTTCGACTCGAGGAACTCGATGTAGTCCAGCACCTGGTAGACCCGCTCGTCGGACAGGGTCTCCAGCTTGCGCTCGATGCGCTTCCTCAGGAACTCGTTCATGGGACGACGTCCACCAGCTCGAGGATCGGATTGGCGAGGTAGGTGCTCCGGCCGCTCTTGACCCGCGCCACGATCGTGACGCTGTCCAGCGGCTGCAGTCGCGCGATCTCGGCCACCTTGTCGGGCGGCACCACCACGTACACGAAGGCGTATTCGGGCGCCGGGCCCCGCGCCAGGATGTACTGCTGTCCCGGGGCGAAGTCGGGGCGCAGCTCGTCCGCGGTCTGCAGCGCGATGAACTGGATGGTCCACCGGATCACCCGGCCGCGCCACTCCTCCGGCGCGGACCGCAGGTCCGCCGCCGTCACGCTGCTCACCGTCTGCCCGCCGGCCTGCCGCAGCTCGCCCGCCCGCACCCACCCCGCCGCCTCCACCCGTACCCAGTCGCCCGCGCGCGCCGTGACGCGGACGGGCACGCCGGCCTCGAGCAGGCCGGCCGCCAGCGAGTCCGGCGCGTGGTAGAGCCGCACCGGTCGCTGCAGGACCGCGCTGCGGACATCGACCGTGTCGAGCGAGCCCGACGTGTCCGCCGGCGCCGCCGCCGCGGTCGCAAACGACGCGCCCGCCGCGAGTCCCGCCAGGGCCCGGCTCGCCACCCAGCCGGCGCGACGCACGTGGATCCACCCGTTGCGCTGCTCCACCGAGTCCACCAGCGCACCCTTCACCAGCCGCGCCACGAGCCGGCCGTTGGGCACGGTGCGCAGGTACTCGTCCCGGCTCAGCGCCAGACCGTGCCCGTCGCGATTCGCCGACGCCACGGCCGAGCCGATGATCCATCCGTCCACCGTCACCTGCACGCTGGCGCCGCGGCTTCCCTGCGGAACCAGCGCGACGCCCGCCGTGAGCCGGCCCAGCGGCCGGCCGCCCGGCTCGCCGAGGAACGGCGTGCCGTCGCGCCGCACCGTCGCCGGCTGCTGCGCCGTCGCGGCTCGCACCGGGATGGCGGCGAGAAGTCCGCACGCGGCGAGCGAAAACAGGGTGAGCGCGGCTGGTTGGGGGCGCCGAACGGGGGTAGATTGCGGCCTGCGGTTCCGCACGAAAGTCATTGTAGAACCTGGGAGTAGCGATGTCAAACGGCCGGACGGCGCGACGCGGGGCGGTGGCCCTGGTGGTCCTGGACGGGTGGGGATTCCGCCGCGGGACCGACGGGAACGCCATCGAGCTGGCCCGCTCGCCGACGTGGCACAAGCTGTGGGAGACCCTGCCGCGCACCCTGCTCGACGCCTCGGGCCGGCCCGTGGGGCTGCCCGAGGGTCAGATGGGTAACTCCGAAGTCGGCCATCTCAACCTCGGGGCCGGCCGGGTCGTGCACCAGGACATCGTCCGCATCTCCGACACGATCGAATCGGGCGCGTTCTTCGAGATCCCGGCGCTGACTCGCCTGGTGGCGGACGTGCAGGCGCGCGGGGGCACGCTGCACCTGTTCGGCCTGATCGGCCCGGGCGGCGTGCACGCGCTGGACCGGCACCTCCTGGCCTGCGTCGAGCTGGCCGCGCGGGCGAAGCTGCCGCGCGTCGCCATCCAGGCGCTCCTGGACGGCCGCGACACCCTTCCCGCGTCGGCGGAAGGGTTCATGCGCGAGCTGGTCGCCGCCGTGGGCCGCCGCGCCGTGGTGGCCACCGCCACGGGCCGGTACTACGGCATGGACCGCGACAAGCGCTGGGACCGCACCAAGCTCGCGTACGACGCGATGATGCACGGCGTCGGGACGCCGGTCACGGATCCGGTGGCCGGCATCGCCGCGGCGTACGCCCGTGGCGAGACCGACGAGTTCATCAAGCCGCTGGTGGTGGTGGATGGCGCCGGTCAGCCGGTGGCGCCCATCCGGCCGGGCGACGGCATCCTGTGCTTCAATTTCCGCGCGGACCGGATGCGCCAGATGGTGCGCGCCTGGACCGAGCCGGACTTCGCCGGCTTCGATCGAGGCGGGGCGCCGACGATGGACGTGGTGACCATGACCTCGTACGACGCCACGTTCACGGTCCCGGTGGCGTTCGGGCCGGAGGTGCTGAACGAGATCCTGGCCGACGTGGTGAGCCGCCATGGGCTGGGCATGCTGCGCACCGCGGAAACCGAGAAGTACGCTCACGTGACCTACTTCTTCAACGGCGGGGTCGAGCAGCCGTACCCCGGCGAGGAGCGGCTCCTGGTGGACAGCCAGAAGGTCGCCACCTACGACCTCAAGCCGGAGATGAGCGCGGCGGGCATCACCGACATCCTGTGCGGAGCCATCGAGCGGCGCTCGCACGACTTCATCCTGGCCAACTACGCGAACGGGGACATGGTCGGCCACACCGGCAAGCTGCCGGCGGTCGTGCGCGCCGTGGAGACCGTGGACTCGTGCCTCGCGCGCGTGATCGCGTCCGCCGAGAAGGGTGGGGCCTCGCTCATCGTGACCGCCGACCACGGCAACTGCGAGATGATGATCGATCCGGGAACCGGTGGCCCCCACACCGCGCACACCACGAACCCGGTTCCGCTGCTGCTGATGGACGGGGGATTCCGCGGCGCGCTGCGCCCCGGCGGCGCGCTGCGCGACGTCGGGCCCACCATCCTCGCGCTGCTCGGGCTCGAGCAACCGGGCGCGATGACCGGCCGGGACCTGAGAGCCGCGTGAGGGCCGCGCCAGCCGTCCGGCGGTGCCTCACCGGGCCGCGCAGGGCGCGCGCCGGCGCGTGGGCGCTGGCGGCCTGCCTGCTCGCCGGCGCCGCGTGGCCCGCGGCCCTCACGGCGCAGGAGGTCGGGAACCCGCCCGAGCGCTCGCCGTACCGCGACATCCTCGAGCACCAGAGCGTGACGCTGTTCGGGGGCCGCTTCGGCGGCAACGCGGGCCAGGCAGGGGTCGGCGCGATGCCGGGCCTGGCGTTCGGCGCCCAGCTCGCGGTCCGGCTCTCCGGCCCGATTGATTTCTGGTTCACCCTCGCCAGCGCCGCGAGCCGCCGGCGGACGATCATCGCCGACACGCTGGTGACCCGAACCGACTCGGCGCGCGCCGGTCCCGACATCAACCTGCCGCTGGTCCTCGGCGACATCGGCCTGGGCCTGAACATCACCGGCGACAAGACCTGGCACGGGTTGGCGCCGTACGTCGGCGCCGGCCTCGGAATCGTCACGCCCACCCAGAAGGTCACCGACCCCGGCGGTTTCACGGTCGGCACCAACTTCGCGCTGGTCCCGGCCGTCGGGACGCGCATCTTCCTCTCGAGATCACTCGCCCTGCGGCTCGAGGTGCGGGACTACTTCTTCCGCTACCAGTATCCGCTGGCCTACTTCGACTCCCTGAACCTGCACTTCGCCGGGCCGCCACCACGCCCGGCGGTCCTCTCGCTGGGCTCGAGCGACCGGCAGTGGGTGGGCAACGTCACGCTGTGGCTCGGCGTGTCGTACCTGTTCACGTTCTGACCCGACGCGCCGGCGACGCCCAGCGCCCGGACGTGGCCGGCATCGCCCACCCGGCGACTTGCGGGGTATCTTAGCGCATGGCCACGGCGTATCTGACCCGGACGGTCCAGTTCAGCGCCGCCCACCGCTACTTCCGGCCCGAGTGGAGCGAGGCCCGGAACGCCGAGGTGTTCGGCAAGTGCGCCGCTCCGCACGGCCACGGGCACACCTACCGCTGCATGGTGACGGTGCGGGGGACCGTGGACGGGAGCACCGGGATGGCCGTCGACCTCGCAGCGCTCGACCGGATCCTCGCCGAGGAGGTGGTGGGGCGCTTCGACCATCGGCACCTCAACCTCGACCTGCCCGAGTACGCGTTCGGCCGGACCGTGCCGACCGGCGAGGAGCTGTGCCAGGACGTGTGGCGCCGAGTGGCGGCGCGCCTGCCGTCGGGCTGCAGCCTCGCCTCGGTGCGCGTCGAAGAAGAGCCGGCGCTGTACGCGGAGTATCGCGGCGAGGCGTAGCCGGTGAGCCGCAAGATCGCCGAGGGCCGGCTCGCCGCGGTCGAGGAGACTCCCGTCTGGCTGGAGGTGAACCACCGGCCGGCGGTGACGTGGATGTGCACTCCAGACCAGCTCGAGGAGCTGGCGGTGGGGTGGCTGCACGGCGAGGGCTACATCGGAGCGCTGGCCGACCTGCTCTCGCTCACGCCGTGCGCCACCGACCTGGGATTCTGGGCGGAGCTGGCGCCCGCGCGGGTGGAGGCCATCGAGAAGGACCCGCGCCGCCGGGTGCTGGCGTCGGGGTGCGGCGCCGTGAGCGTCGCGCTCGCCGACCCGGCCTCCCTGCCGGCGACCGCATCACGCGGCGAGGCGCCGCCCGCGGAGACGTTGCGCGCGCGGTTCAAGGAGCTGTACCAGCGGGGCACGCGGTACGCCGAGACCGGGGGCATCCACGCGGCCGCGCTGACCGACGGCCACGCGCTGCTCCAGCACGCCGAGGACATCGGGCGGCACAACGCGGTGGACAAGGTGATCGGAGGGATTCTGATGGCGGGTCGCTCTCCGGAAGGGCTCGGGCTCCTCGTGACCGGGCGCATCTCGGCCGAGCTGGCGTTCAAGGCGGCACGCGCGGGCATCGTGTACGTCGCGACGCCCTCCGTGCCGTCCACGCTGGCGCAGGCGATCGCGAAGCGCGCCGGCCTCACCCTGGTGGGCCGGGCGGTGTCGGGCTCGCCGCAGCTGCACCGTCCCGATGCGTGACGCCCGCCGTCTCGCCCGGTTCGCACTGGTCCTCGCGGCGGCGCTGGCGCGGCCGGCCGCGGCGCAGACGCCCGACCAGCCCAACCTCATCTTCACCATCTCCGCGGGCCTCACCACCGGCGGCGACCTCTGGACCATCCCCGTTCAGCTGGCGTACGCCTCGAACAACGGGTCGCAGAACCTGTGGGACACGTTGTCGCTGGGGCGGAGGATGCGCCCGGGGCTCCTCGCCACCGTGAGCGCGACCTACTTCCGGTCGCCGCACCTCGGCTACACGCTCGAGGCCGGCTTCTTCGGACTGGAGACGCAGGGCTCGTGTGACGCGCGGTCGTTCGTGCCCGTGGCCAGCCTACCCCCCAACCAGCAGGCCTGCGCCTATCTGCACGGGCAGGACATCCGCGGCGACGCGGTGGGGCTGCTCGGAGGCCTGACCTACCGGGTCACGACCGGCGGCGTGCAGCCGTTCGTTCGAGCCGAGGTCGGCGCCGGGTTCCTCGGCAGCTCGTTCGTCGAGATGACCGGACCCGCCCTGCTCGGCGACGGCAGCCAGACCCTGGTCTACTTTCTGTCGGACCAGAATCACACGGAGCTGACCTGGATGGTGTCGCTCGGCGCCGGCTTGATGGTGCCGCTCGGGCCGGGCTACCAGCTGCGGATGGAGGCCCGCGACGTCATCCTCCCGCTGCCCCGCCCGCTGGGGCCCGCGACCGACACGGCCGCTGTCGCGGTCGGCAGCCAGCTGCCGCAGCCTCCCATCGGCCTCAAGGTCAGGCAGCTGCCGACGTTCTCGTTCGGCCTGGACGTCGTGCTCGAGCGGCGGAGGGGCCACCGCTACTGACCCTCTCCGGCGCGGTGATCGCAGGGGGCGGGGCGACTCGCTACGGCGGTGCCGCGAAGGGGCTGCTGGAAGTCGGCGGGCGCCGGATTCTCGACCGCGTGGTGGAGGGCCTCGAGCGCGCCACCGGGCGACTCCCCATCCTCGTCGCCAACGCGCCCGACGCCGCCCGGTGGCGCCCCGATCTCACGGTGGTCGCGGACGTGCTCCCGGGGAACGGCTCGCTGGGCGGGATCCTCACCGCCGTCGAGACCGGGGGCAGCGCGCTGTGCGTGGCGTGGGACATGCCGTTCGTCCGCTCCGAGCTCCTGGCGGCGCTGGGCGATCTGCTGGCCGGCGCCGACGCCGCGCTGCCCGAGAGCGGCTCGCGCCGCGGGCTCGAGCCGCTGTGCGCCGCCTACGGCCCCGCCTGCGGTCCGGCGATCCGGGCCGCCATCGGCCGCGGCGACGCCCGGGCGATCGGGTTCCACGGCGAGGTGCGCGTGGCGCGGCTGCCGCAGGCGGCCGTGTTGCAGTACGGCGACCCGGCGGTTCTATTCTTCAACGTCAACACACCCGACGATTTGGCGCGAGCGGAACACCTATGCCGGACCCACGACTCGTATCGGTGATCGGCAAGAAGAACTCCGGCAAGACGACCCTCGTGGTGGCCCTGGTCCGCGAGCTGGTGCGCCGGGGGCACCGGGTGATGACGATCAAGCACGGCGCGCACCCCTTCGACCTGGACGAGAAGGGCCGCGACACCTGGCGCCACGTCCACGAGGGGGGCGCCGAGCGGGTGGTGATGGAGACGCCGGGCTCGCGGTTCCTGATCGCGCGCGCGGACGAGGAGGCCGGGCCGCGCGAGCTGACCGCGCGGTACCTGGCGGACGCGCACTTCGTGGTCGTGGAGGGATTCAAGAAGTCCGATCTCCCCAAGATCGAGGTGTACCGGCGGGCGGTGCACGCGCAGCCGCTGTACGATGCCGCCGCGCCCGACGCCTCGCAGTACATCGCCATCATCACCGATGCGAGCGACTACCGGGCCAGCGTCCCGGTGCTGCGATTCAGCGACACCAACTGGCTCTACCGCCTCGTCGACCTCGTCTCCCAGGGCGCGCGCTGAGGCGCGCGGCGCCGGGGGAGCACCGACCCGCGACGTGAGCGTCCTTCGCGCCGCCCGCACGACCCTCGCCCTACGGGGGATCACCGCGCCGGCGGCGGCCCAGCTCACGACGTGAGCGTTCGTCGCGCCGTCCGCCACGCCGCCTTCGCCCTCCCGGGAATCGGCGGCCCGCTCGCCGCGCTGCTCCTGGCGGGATGCGCGGTCCGCAGCGCTCCGCCTCCACTCGCCCCGCAGGTGGCCGCCCTCGCCGCCGAAGTGGACGGCGTGCTCGCCGACCCCGCCTTCGCCCGCGCCTCGTGGGGCGTGGCGATCCAGTCGCTGGACAACGGCCAGGTGCTCTACCGCCGCGACGCCGAGCGGCTGTTTCTCCCCGCCTCCAACCTCAAGCTCCTGACCGCCGCCGCCGCGCTGGTGCGCCTCGGCGCCGACTTCCAGTACCGGACGCCGGTGATCGCGCGCGGCACGCGGCGCGCCGACACCCTCGTCGGCGACCTCGTGGTGGTCGGCCGTGGTGATCCGGCGCTCGCCGTGGACGCCACGAGCGGCGCCGATCCGCTGACGCCGCTGCGGCCGTGGGCGGACTCGTTGCGCCAGCGGGGCATCCGGGTCGTCCAGGGCCGGCTGCTCGGCGACGCGTCGCTGTTCACCGATCCGCCGCTGGGTCCGGGCTGGGCGTGGGACGATCTCGACGCCGACTACGCGGCGCCGGTGAGCGCGCTGCAGTTGAACGAGAGCGTGGCGTGGATCCAGGCGACCCCGGGCGCCGCGGCCGGCCAGCCGGTCGCGGCCGCACTGCTGCCGCCCTCGGCGCCGCTGCGCCTGTTCGACGCGGCCACCACCGCACCGGCCGACTCCGGCGTGCTCGCGCTGACCTGGAGCCGCGCGCCGTTCGGCGACTCGGTCGCACTCGCGGGACGGATCTCGGCCGGGCGCCCGCCGGTGCGCCTGCTGGTCTCGGTGCCCGACCCCGCGCGCTACTTCCTCGCGGGGCTGCGCGCCGTGCTCGCCGACGCGGGCATCTCGGTGCTCGACCAGCCGACCCCCGCCGACACGGTGGCCGACACCCTGTTCACCTGGCAGTCGCCGCGGCTCGACAGCGTGCTGGTCCTGCTCCTCAAGCCGAGCCAGAACCAGATCGGCGAGACGCTGCTGCGGACGCTCGGCGCCCAGGTGAAGGGCGTGGGCTCGATGGACAGCGGGCGGGCGGTGGTCCGCGAGGTGCTGGCGGGCTTCGGCGTCCCGCCGGACGCGTACGTGCTGGCCGACGGCTCCGGGCTTTCGCGCTACAACTACGTGACGCCCGACGCGGTCGCGCGGGTGCTGGAGGCGATGTACCGGCGCTCCGAGTTCGCGCCGTTCTTCGCAGCCCTGCCCGTCGCGGGCGTGGATGGCACCCTCGCGCAGCGACTCAAGGGTACCCGCGCCGCCGGCAACGCGCACGCGAAGACGGGCTCGCTGTCCAACGTGCGGTCGCTGTCCGGGTACGTTCGCACGGCCGACGGGGAGATGCTGGCGTTCGTGCTGCTCGCGAACGGCTTCACGGTCCCGCAGCGGGTGGTCGACGCCGCGGCCGACCGGATCGTCGAGCGGCTCGCGAACTTCAGCCGCAGCGAGGACGTGGGCGGCCGGTGAACGGCGTCCGGGACGCGATCGATCTGGTCGTCGCCGGCGTCGCCGTCCTGCCCGCCGAGGCGGTCCCGCTCCGCGACGCGCTCGGCCGGGTGCTCGCCGAGAGCGTGGACTCGCCGATCACGGTCCCGGCGCACACCAACTCCGCGATGGACGGCTTCGCCGTGCGCGCCGACGACGTGCGGGGCGCGGCGCGGGGGACGCCGAGGCGGCTTACGGTCGTCGAGGAGGTGCGCGCGGGCGCACTGCCCACCCGGCGCATCGGACCGGGCGAGGCGACCCGCGTGTTCACGGGCGCCCCCCTGCCCGAGGGAGCCGACGGCGTCATTCGGCAGGAGGACACGACGCTCGCCGGACCCGTCGTGGAGGTGCTGGACGACCGCGACGCGGGCCGCAACGTGCGGTTCGCCGGCGAAGACCTGCGGCGCGGCGCGCGGGTGCTGGAGGCGGGCACCCCGCTCGGCCCGGCCCACCTCGGCGTCCTCGCGTCGATGGCCCGCGCGATCGTGCGGGTGCGGCGCCGGGCACGGGTCGGCATCCTGGCCTCCGGCGACGAGATCGCCGACCTCGACGAGACCGAGGCCATTCTCGCGGGCCGCAAGACCGCGTCGTCCAACTCCTACACGCTCGACGCGCTGGTCCGGCTCGCCGGCGCCGTTCCCGTCCCGCTCGGCATCGCGGCCGACACGCCCGCGAGCGTGCGCGAGAAGCTGGAGCAGGGCTTCGCGACCTGCGACCTCGTGGTATCCACCGCAGGCCTGAGCGTGGGCGCGTACGACTACCTGCGCGCGGTGCTCGAGGAGCTCGGCTGCCGGATGCTCGTCTCCAAGGTGCGGATGCGGCCCGGGTCCCCGACCGCGTTCGGCACCGT
This sequence comes from Gemmatimonadales bacterium, assembly GCA_035502185.1. NCBI lineage: Bacteria > Pseudomonadati > Gemmatimonadota > Gemmatimonadia > Gemmatimonadales > Gemmatimonadales bacterium. The sequence continues at coordinate 39,810 of DATJUT010000077.1, read as the reverse complement.
GCGGGGCGTGCCGTGGCTCGGGCTGCCCGGCAACCCCGTCTCCACGATGGTGTGCTTCGAGCTGTTCGTGCGCCCGGCCGTCCTGAAGATGCAGGGCCACACTCTCCTGCACCGGCGGGTCGTGCGCGCGACCCTGGACGAGCCCGTCACGACCCCCGGCCGACTGACCCACTTCCTCCGGGCGGTGGCCCGGGAGTCCGCGGAGGGATGGCGGGCCCGGCTCACCGGTCCGCAGGGCTCGGGCATCCTCACCTCGATGACCAGGGCGAACGCGCTGCTCATCGTACCGGAGGGGGTGGACGAACTGCCCGCCGGTGCGACCGTCGAGGCGATGCTGCTGGAGCACGAGAGCATGGTCGCGGAACCACCAGTAAGAGGTGAGAAGTGAGGAGTGAGACGTTCAGGTGAGACGTGAGAGGTGGAACGGCGTGAGAGGTGAGCGCTCCTCTCACCACCTCACGTCTTGGCTTCTCACCTCTCACGTGAACGTCTCACTTCTCATCCTTCACGTCCTACGGCTGACCTTCACGAGGACCCTAATGAACCTCCTCCTCACTCCCGCCATGCTCGAGGCCTTGAAGCGCGCCAAGCACATTCCGCCCGACGTGCAGAAGGAAATCGACGGCGCCAAGGTCGAGCGCGGCAGCTATCGCCTGCATCTCTCGGAGGACGAGGGCATGGAGCTGTCCGAGCTGCTGCAGTGGCACGTGCGCACCGATCCGGCCACGGGACAACCCACCGCCGAGACGGCGCCCTACGCGGAGATCATCGCCCGCATCGCGGAGCAGCAGCTGTGAGCGCGGTCGCCGCAGCCGCGCCACTGGCGCCGTTTCTGGTCATCGGCGCCATCGCGGTGGCCGTCGGTGCCGGCATCTCCCTGGCGCTGGCGTTCGAAAAGAAGCGGACCGCCGCCCTGGCGGACGCATGCTTGCGGATGGGCTTCAACTTCCAGCCCGAGATTCCCACCGAGCAGGCCTCGAGCTTCGGGACCTTCCACCTCTTCAGCGTCGGCCACGGGCGGAAGGGGTGGAACCTGATGACCGGGAAGGTGGACGACGCGGCGGCTTCCGTCTTCGACTACCGCTACACGACGGGGGGTGGGAAGAACTCGCACACGTGGACCCAAACGGTGGCGATCATCCCCGGCGCGGGAGGGCTCCCGGAGTTCATGCTGTCGCCGGAGCACTGGTGGGACAAGATCGGCGAGATCTTCGGCCACAAGGACATCAACTTCGAGGCCAGCCCCGACTTCTCGAAGCACTACCTGCTCAGGGGTCCCGACGAGGGCCGGATCCGAGCCGCGTTCGGCGCGGAGGCCCTGGGTTACTTCGCGCAGCATCCGGACTGGTCGGTCGAGGTGAAGGACGACGCCATGGCGATCTACCGCCGCGCCAAGCGCCCCAAGCCCGAGGAGATGCAGTCCTTCGTGGCCGACGTGGCTTCGGTCCGCCGCGCCCTCGTCCACTCGTAGCAACGTACGCGGGCGCCCTGCTGGTCCTCGTCCCGATCGCGACGCTGGTGCTGCGCGTCCTCACTGATTCCCTTCGTCTGGTAGCGAGCCCGCCGCAGGGTCAGCCGGCCTTGGCCTTCGCGACCTCCTCGGTCAGCCGCGGCACGATTTCGAACAGGTCGCCCACGATCCCGTAATCCGCCACCTGGAAGATCGGCGCGTCCTTGTCCTTGTTGATCGCCACGATCACCTTCGCCGTCCGCATCCCCGCGAGGTGCTGGATCGCGCCGGAGATGCCCACCGCGACGTAGAGCTGCGGGCTCACCGTCTTGCCGGTCTGGCCCACCTGCTCGGCGTGGGGCCGCCAGCCGGCGTCCACCACCGCGCGCGAAGCGCCGACGGCCGCACCGAAGGCCTTCGCCAGGTTCTCGATCAGCGCGAAGTGCTCCGGACCCTTGAGGCCCCGGCCTCCGGAGACCACCACCGACGCCTCCGCCACGTCGAGCCTCCCCTGCTCGGCCGCCTTCACCTCGCGCACCACCACCCGCGCGGCCGGGAACGCGGCCACCTTCCCCACCGCGCCGCTCTTCGCCGCGCTCCCCGGCACGAACGTGTTGGGCCGCACCGAGACCACGGCCAGGGGCGCGTCGAGCCGGAGCTGCTGCACCGCCCTGCCCGCGTACACCGGCCGCGTCGCCGTGACCTTGCCACCCTCGATGCGGATGCCCGTCACGTCGCTCGCGAGCGGCGCGTCGAGCCGAGCAGCGATCCGGGGCGCCAGGTCCTTCCCCGCCGCCGTCGCGGCGACCAGCACGGTGCCGTACCCGCCGCCCTTCGCCACGGCCGCCACGGTCGCCGCGTAGCCGTCCGGCGAGTACCTCGCGAACGAGGCGTCCTCGGCCACCAGCACCCGGTCGGCGCCGACCGCGCCGAGCTGCGCGCCCGCCGCATCCACGCCCGGCGCGCCGAGCACCAGTGCGTCCACCGTTCCGCCCATCGCGTCCGCCAGCTGGCGCGCCGCCCACACCACTTCCCGGCTGGTCTTGCGCAGCGCGCCGTCGCGCTGCTCGGTCACCGCGAGCACGTCGGCCATCAGAGCACCTTCGCTTCCGTGCGGAGCAGCCGCACCAGCTCGGGGACCACGTCCGGCCCCTCGCCCAGGATCCGCCCCGCCTTCCGCTCGGGCGGCAGGCCGAGCGCCGTCACGACCACGCGGCTCTCGCCCAGGGCCGCCGGCTTCACCTCGATCGGCTTCTTCTTGGCCGCCATGATCCCCTTGAGCGCGGGATAGCGCGGCGCATTGAGCCCCTTCTCGGCGGTCAGCACCGCCGGCAGCGCGAATTCCACCACCTCGACGCCGCCCTCGATCTCCCGCTCCGCCACGCCCTTCCCGCCCTCCAGCTCGAGCTTCGACACCGCCGTGACGCACGGCAGGCCCAGGAGCTCGGCCGTCATCGGGCCGACGGCGTGGTGGTAGTCGTCCACCGCCATCTTCCCGAACAGCACCAGGTCGTAGCCGCCGTCCTTCAGCTCGGCCGCCAACGCCTTGGCGACCGCCAGTGCGTCCGCCGGGATCCGGTCGGCCTTGAGCAGCACGCCGCGGTCGGCGCCCATCGCGAGCGCGCCGCGGATCGTCTCCTGGGCGGCCTCGGGACCGAGCGCGACGGCCACCACCTCGCCGCCGCCCGCCTTGTCCCGGCGCTGCAGCGCCTCCTCGACCGCGAACTCGTCGTATGGGCCGACGATGAACTTGACGCCGCTCTCGTCCAGCGACACGCCGTCGGCGCCGATCCGGACGCGGGTCTCGGTGTCCGGCACCCGCTTGATGCAGACCGCGATCTTCACTCGATCCCCTCGCTAGTGGTCCCGCCGCCCGTGTTCCCGCCGGGCACGCGGGCGCCCTTCCCGCGCACCGACCGACGCGCGGACGTGTCGGTCACTCGAACGCGCTGATCCCGGTGATCTCTTCCCCAAGGATCAGGGTGTGCATGTCGTGCGTGCCCTCGTAGGTGTACACGCTCTCCAGGTTCGCCAGGTGCCGCATGGCGGTGTACTCGACCAGGATCCCGTTCGCTCCGAGCAGCCGGCGCGCCTCGCGCGCGACCTCGCACGCCGCGTCCACGTTGTTCCGCTTGGCCAGCGAGACCCGTTGCGGCGTCGCCTTGCCCTGGTCCTTGAGCCGGCCGAGCTGGAGGACGAGCAGCTGCGCCTTGGTGATCTCGCTCAGCATCTCGGCCAGCCGCTGCTGCTGGAGCTGGAACGCGGCGATCGGCTTCCCGAACATCACCCGCTGCTTGGCGTAGCGCAGCGCCTCGTCGTAGCACCCCATCGCGGCGCCCAAGGCTCCCCAGGCGATGCCGTAGCGTGCCTGCGTGAGGCAGCTCAACGGGCTCTTGAGCCCCCCGGAGCCCGGCAGCAGCGCATCCCTGCCGACCTTCACGTCCTGCAGGACCAGCTCGGAGGTGTCGGACGCGCGCAGCGACAGCTTGCCCTTCTGGTCCCTGGCGCTGAAGCCGGGCGTGTCGGTCGGCACGATGAAGCCGCGGATGCTGCCCGCGTCGTCGAGCGCCCCGGTCTTGGCCCACACGATCGCCACCTTGGCCGTGGAGCCGTTCGTGATCCACATCTTGGCGCCGTTGAGGACCCAGCCGTCCTTCGTCTCCCGTGCGGTCGTGATCATCCCGCCGGGGTTGGACCCGTAATCCGGCTCCGTCAGGCCGAAGCAGCCGATCACCTCGCCCGCCGCCATCTTCGGCAGCCACTTCTTCCGCTGCTCCTCCGAGCCGAAGGCGTGGATCGGGTACATCACCAGCGCGCCCTGCACCGAGGCGAAGGAGCGCACGCCCGAGTCGCCGCGCTCCAGCTCCTGCATGATCAGCCCGTAGGCCACGTTGTTGAGGCCGGCGCACCCGTACTCTTCCGGCAGGTTGGCGCCGAAGAAGCCCAGCTCCGCCATCTCCGGCACCAGCTGGAGCGGAAACGTCCCCTCGACGTAGTGCCGGTTGATGACCGGCATCAGGCGGTCGTCCACCCACTGCCGGACGGTGCCCTGGACCGCGCGCTCCTCCTCGGAGAGCAGCGCGCCGACGTCGTAGAAATCAACGCCCTCGAATCGTGGAGCCATGGGTTTCCCGGCTTGAGGGGTCAGTCCACCCGCGCGAGCCGGCCGCGGCGCCGCCCGGCGGGCACGTGGCGGCGCGCCGACCCCACGACGCCGACATCGGACGCCTTGCGGCGGAAGGTGCGGCCGTGATCCACGGCGTGGCCCTGCTGGTGCTGCCACAGGTGCACCATTTCGTGCAGCAGGGTGTGCGCGGCCTCCGCCCAGCCGTGGCGGTCGATGTGGCGGCGGCTCATCGTGATCTCGTACGGCTGCCCCGTCTCGTGCCGGATGCACAGCTGACCGAGGCGGGTGTGCATCCGCCCCGACAGGCGGAACGGCAGCGCGGGCAGCGTTCCGCCGAAATGCCGCTCGTTGAGGGTGCGGAACAGCTGCGCGAGGCGCTGCGCCTTCTCGGCGTCCCCCGGCCGCGGGCGGTCGCCCGCGCGCTGGCGGCGCGGCGGGCCCGCGGCGTGATCCTCGGGCCGGAACGAGAGGATCTCGTGCTCCGCCGCCCGCCTCAGCGCGCGCGAGGTGCCCGGCGCCACGAACCGCACCACGGCCTTGAGCACCCGGTCCGGCGCGAGCGCGTAGCCCCGGTGAATCCGTAGCACGCCCCTGGACGACAGGCTCACCATCACGGTGCGGTTGTCGGTGACGCGGATGCCCTTCAACCCGCGCAGGCCCATCAGCTCCAGCCGCCGGGCCAGCAGCGCCTCCTCGGACACCTTGAACCGCGGGGCGGCGTGGGGTTCCGCGTGGTGGTCGACCGGCCGCAGCCAGCGCGGCAGCATCCTATCGAGCAAAGTCCCGCCCCTCGGTCAGCGTGAACGTGCCGGACGCCCGGTCGAAGGCATGAATCTCCACGCGAATGCCCTTCGGCGCGACCCGCAGGACGTTGAAGCTCGGCGGCCGGTGGTTGCGGCCGCGGGTCGAGAGCGTGCCGGCCGTCGAGACCACCACCTGCCTGCCGTCGCGCTCGATGGTGCCGATGCCCTCCTCGTGGTCGTGCCCGCAGCACACCACGTCGGCGCCGGTCGCCACGATGGCCCGCAGGGCGGCCTGCGGCCGCGCCAATCCCCACCGGTCCGAGATGTGCCCCTTGAGCACGTTGTGGTGCACCACCAGCACCTTGAGCGCCGCGCCGGCGCGCCCGAACGCTTCTGCGGCGCGCGCCAGCTCCGCCCGCGGCAGGTGGCCCTTCACCGTGAGGTCGCGCGGGTTCCAGGTCATCGAGCCGAGGGCGAGCCCGTGGGCGGACGCCGCGCCGCAGATCACGAGCCCGTCCACGCTCAGCGTCGGCGCGAGATCGCCGCCGAGGTAGCGCTCGAACTTGGCGAGCCGCGCCCGGCCCAGCAGCGGGACCCCGAACGGCTCCCGCCACCACTGCACGTCGTGATTGCCCGCCACGGCGTGCACGGGCGCCAGCTTCGCCACCGAACGCAGGAAGGCCCGGCCGCGCTGGAGCTCGCCGGCGCGCGCCCGCTGGGCGAAATCACCCGAGATGACGATCGCGGCAGGCGCCAGCGACGGCAGCACCTCCTCGACCGCCTCGACGGCGCGGATGTCGGCCAGGCCGCCGAAATGCAGGTCCGAGAGGTGGACGAGCGTGCTCACCAGCGGGCGCGCACCCGGTAGTCGAGCGTCGCCTCACCCCCCGGGGGCACCCGCACGGCGAAACGCACGCTGGAAGAGCTGAGGCGCTCGGCCGGCACGCTGCTCGACAGCACCTCGAACTGGCCCGGAAACTCGTCCAGCACCTGCACCGTCACCGTGTCGCTCTTCGCGTTCTGGATGGTGACCCGGTACGACGAGATCGACGCACGCCTCCCGTCCATCGCGAACGTGGTCTGCACCCGCTGCGCCGTGATGTCGAACGCGGTTCCCGTCACGAGGTGCAGCTCGCGCCCCGCCGGCGTGTGCTGGACCTGCGGCTCCCCCACCAGCTGGAGGCGGCCGCCGGAATCGGGCGTGAGCACGCGCACGGCGCCCGCCGGCAGCGGCGTGTCGCCGAACGGCGTGCCCTTCGCGCGCCGCACCAGGTAGCCGGTCTCCGCGTGGAGGTCCTGCTCCGGCTGGCTCTGCTGGGACTGGAAGACGTAGGACGCGTGGCGCAGCACGTACTCCGGCTCCACCTGCACCGCGGCCTGCGCGAACAAGGCGACGCTCTTCGACTCGCCCGGAACGAGGTCCACGGTACCGGGGAGCGTGTAGACGTGGGTCTCGCCGACCGACTCCTCGGACGTGACCGAGGCCTCCTCGAGCGCATTCCCCGCGATGGCGGCGCGGGCCATCATCGGACGCGGCGCCGCCGATGGCGCGCGCCGCACGTCCCCCGCCAGCAACTGGACTTCGGCGCCGCTGAACGAGAGTCCACCCGGGTCATCGATCGTCGCGAGGCCGGCCATCGCGCCGGACGCGCGCAGGTTGCGCGGCACCACGAGCGTGTACGATGCCCGCCACTGCAGGCCGTCCGCCTGGTAGGCGAGCCGCAGCGACGGCCGCGCGCGCGCGGCGTCCACCGTGACCGCCAGGCGGGAGGGAGCCAGCTCCACCAGGGAGTCCGGGAACGCCGGCGTGCCGGGGAAGCCGTAGATCACGCCGCCCGCGGTGCGCACCGTCTGCGGGTCGAGCGAGAGCAGGGTGCCGCGAATGAACCGCACCGCCGAGTCGCCGCCCATCACCATGAAGGCGATGTCGCGGCCGACGGCCCGCCGCAGCGACGCCTCGGGGCCCGTGGCCGCGACCACCGTGACCCCACGGATCTCGACGCCGTCGTCCAGGGTGACCAGCGTGCCCGGGTCCACGTTGCGGGTGCCCAGGTCCACGCTCAGCGTGCTCGCACCCCGCGGGACTGCCACCGGGAACGAGCGGCGGACCAGCGCGCGGCCGCTCTGGTAGATCGTGAGGCTCGTCTCCTGGGCGCGGAGCGTTCCGGCGGACAGGGCGGCAGCGACGGCGAACGTTCCAGCCAGTCTCCACGCCTCGCCGCTCACGTCTCCCAGCCACTGCCCAACTGCGCGTCTCGCCACTTCCCTGCGCTCTGTCCTCACGGTCCGCTCCATTCTCTCGGTCACGCTCGCACCAGCTTCGCCAAGTGCTCCGCGAACCCGCTCGTCGTCGCATCGCCACCCAGGTCGTGCGTCCTGACCTCGTCGTCCCGAAGGCCGCGGCCGGCGATGTCCGGCGCCGTGCCGTGTCCGGCCTCGAAGATGGCCGCCTTCGGCCCGATGTTCGCGCCGGGCGCGAGGCCCAGCCCGCCCACCAGGCCCGCCATCTCGTCCGAGGGGATGTCGCCGAACATGTTCGTCGTGACGGTGGCGAGCGGGCCCTTCAGCGCGACGCCGGTCGAGCGGATGGACTCGACCGCCGGATCCGGCAGCGGCGCGCCGGGCCGCTCGATCGACTCGGCGCCCGCGACCTGCTGGTCCCACGCGAACGCGCTCCCCGTCGCCTCCAGCACGTGGAGCGTCGCCGCAATCATCTCCGGGCCGATGCCGTCGCCCGGGATCGGCGTGACGCGATGCGCCATCGCTCCGCCCTCAGCGGATGGCGGGAGGCGGTACCGTCGCGGCGGCGCCGTTCGCGAGCGCGGCCTCGGGCGTCGCGGCCGGCGCCCCGACCATGCGGCCCCGCCCCAGCACCTTCCCCTGGCGCACGTCCACCAGCACGAGCACGTACTCGGCCACGTACGTCTCCGCGCGCCGGTCCAGCCTGACGCCGGCCGGCGCCACGGCCATCTGCGCGCTCATCAGCGCGATCAGCGTCCGCAGCTGGCCCCACAGCGGGTCGGCCAGCGACTCGACCCGCGGATTCAACAGGTAGTCCGTCTCCAGGCGCGCGGGGTCGATCCCCATCGCCGGCGCCAGGCGCAGCGCCCGGCGCTGCTCCGCCAGGCCCAGCCATGCGACCCCGGGGGCCCCCCGTCTGAAGGCGCTGTCGAGACTCGCTCCCGCGACTGAGGCGAGCGCGAACCGGCGGGCCACCAGGTCCGCATCCGCCGCGGCCGAGTCGCTCAGCACCATCGCGCCGACCGGCAGCAGGAGCACGCTGGAGCCCACCAGGGCACCAACGGGCAATGGGGCGATGCCTATGGCCTGGAACGGGTCTTCGGGCGTCGTGGGGCGCTGAGACCGCCCGCAACTCGCCGCGAGAAATGGTATCACTATCGCGATGGCGTAACGATACTTATGCGACATGATTCCGCCGATGGGATTTGTCCCGGACCGTCGGCCGGAAAGCTAACCGAGGGTCTGGCCTCCGTCCACGCGAATGACCTCGCCGGTGATGTGGCGGGCGGCGTCGGTGCAGAGGAAGACGATGACCTGCGCCACGTCGTCCGGCTCGGCGAGGCGCCCGAGCGGCGTGCTGCCGCGGGCGCGCGCCACCAGCTCCTCCGAAAGGTGCTGCGTCAGCTCGGTCTTCACGAAGCCGGGGGCCACCGCGTTGACGTTCACGTTGGCGGGGCCGAGCTCGACGGCCGCCGCGTGGGTGAGGCCGATGAGGCCGGCCTTGGAGGCCGCGTAGTTGGCGATGCCGAACCCGGCCTTCATGGCCTGTACCGACGCGACGTTGACGATCTTGCCGTAGTGCTGCGAGCGGAAGATCGGCGCGACCGAGCGGATCATGTGGAACGCGCCGGTGAGGTTCGTCTCCACGACGTCCTGCCAGGCGGTGTCGTCCATCCGCCACAGGGCGGAGTCGCGGGAGATGCCGGCGTTGTTGACGAGGTGATGGACGCCGCCGAGGGCGTTGTGCGCGGCCTGGACGAAGCGGTCGACCTCGTCCTTCTTGCGCACGTCGCAGCGGTCGCAGAACACCGGCACGTTGAGGCTCTTCAGGACGGCCTCGGTCATCGCCGCCTGGACGGCGACGTCGCGACCCGGCAGCTCGACGTAGTTGAAGGCGACGCCGCAGCCGCGGCGCGCGAACTCCAGCGCCGTCGCGCGGCCGATGCCGGTGGCGGCCCCGGTGACGATCGAGCCCTTGCCCTTGAGGTCCGCCTTGCCGCCCACGGGCAGCGGCTGCTCCTGGTGCGCAACCTCCTCGAGGAGCGCGGTCACGGCGTCCGACTGCGGCTTGGGCACGGCGCGAACATATCCGTGGCTCCGGGCAGTGGCAAGGTATTCGCATTGACTGGTGCGCCGTGCCAAGGCTATGCTAGCCCTCAACATGCACCGACTCCTGTCCTCCGTCGTCTGGATCGCCATCGCCGCCCTGGGGGCCACCGCTTTCGCGATCCTCGCGCTGACGCGCGGGGAGAGCATCAGCGCGGCCTGGATCCTCGCCGCGGGGGTGGCGAGCTACGTGATCGCCTACCGCTTCTACGCGCGGTTCCTGGCCCTGCGGGTCTTCGCCCTGGACGACCGCCGGGCGACCCCGGCGGAGCGGCTCGACAACGGCCGCGACTTCGTGCCGACCAACAAGTGGGTGCTCTATGGGCACCACTTCGCGGCCATCGCGGGGGCCGGCCCGCTGATCGGGCCGATGCTGGCCGCCCAGTTCGGGTACCTGCCCGGCACGTTGTGGCTCATCGCGGGCGTGGTGGTGGGCGGCGCCGTGCAGGACTTCACCATCCTGTTCGCCTCGATGCGCCGTGACGGGAAGTCGCTGGGCCAGATGGCGAAGGAGGAGGTCAACTCGGTCGCCGGGATGGCCGCGATGGTCGCGATCCTCGCGATCATGATCATCCTGCTGGCGGTGCTGGCGCTGGTGGTGGTCAACGCGCTGAGGGCGAGCCCCTGGGGCCTGTTCATCATCGCGAGCACCATTCCCATCGCCATGCTGATGGGACTGTGGATGCGCAGCTTCCGTCCGGGCCACGTGCTGGAGGCCTCGGCGATCGGCGTCGTGCTTCTCATGGCCGCCCTGGTGGCCGGCCAATGGGTCGCCCGCGACCCGACGTGGGCTCGCTGGTTCACGTGGTCGGGCCCGGGGCTGTCCTGGGCGATCATCGCCTACGGCTTCTTCGCCGCGGCGCTCCCCGTCTGGCTGCTGCTCTCGCCGCGCGGCTACCTCTCCACGTTCCTCAAGATCGGCACGATCCTCACGCTCGCCGTCGCCATCCTGGTGGTCCTGCCGCAGACCCGGTTGCCCGCGCTGACGCGGTTCGTGGACGGGACCGGGCCGGTGTTCGCCGGCAAGGTCTTCCCCTTCGCCTTCATCACCATCGCCTGCGGCGCGATCTCCGGCTTTCACGCGCTCGTCGCGAGCGGCACCACCCCGAAGATGGTGACCCACGAGAGCGAGGCGCGGCTGATCGGCTACGGTGGCATGCTGATGGAGTCGTTCGTGGGCCTGATGGCCATCATCGCGGCCGCCACGCTCGATCCCGCCGTGTACTTCGCGATGAACGTGCCGGCGGGTACCCTGGGGCCCACCGCCGAGACCGCCGCGCGGACGATCGCGCAGTGGGGCTTCACCCTGCACCCGGGGCAGATGGAGGCGCTGGCCCGCCAGATGGGCGAAGCGACCCTGCTGTCGCGAACCGGCGGCGCGCCCAGCCTCGCCGTCGGAATGGCGACCATCCTGGGCGGGGTCGTCCGCGGGTCCGGCCTCGCGCTCTGGTATCACTTCGCGATCATGTTCGAGGCGCTGTTCATCCTCACGACGGTGGACGCGGGCACCCGCGTGGGGCGCTTCATGCTGCAGGAGCTGGTCGGCCACCTGTGGCAGCCGTTCGGCCGCACGTCGTGGTACCCGAGCGTGCTCGTCTCGAGCGCCGTGATCGTGGCGGGGTGGGGGTACTTCCTCTACCAGGGCGTGGTCGACCCTCTGGGCGGGATCAACTCGCTGTGGCCGCTGTTCGGCATCGCCAACCAGCTGCTGGCGGCGGTGGCGCTGTGCGTCGGCACGACCATCCTGATCAAGATGGGGAAGCAGCGCTACGCGTGGACCACGCTCGTGCCCCTGCTCTGGCTCGCTGCGGCGACGCTCACCGCCGGGTGGCAGAAGGTGTTCGCCGGCGATCCGCGGCTCGGCTTCCTGGCCCACGCGCGGCTGGTAGCGCAGGGCGCGGGCAGCCCGAACGCCGCCCGGCTCATCTTCAACGACCGCCTGGACGCCGCGCTGGCGCTGGCCTTCATGGCGGTGGTGCTGGTGGTGATCGCGGCGTCGGCCCGCGAATGGTGGCTGGTGCTCTCGAGGCGGAAGGCGCCGGCGGTGAACGAGGCCCCGTTCGTGGAGTCGGCCTATGCCACCGGTGACTAGGCCGCGCAGCGGGTTCTCCGCGTCACCCGGGGCGGCGGAGCCGGCGATGCCGGGCCGCGCCGACGCGCAGGACGCGGGCGGGGTGCGGGGGGCGCTGCGCGGATTGCTCGGCGTCGTGCGGCAGATCGTGGGGGCGCCCGACTACCAGCGCTACCTCGACCATCACGCGGCGAGCCATCCAGGCACGCCGCCGCTCACTCCGCGCGAGCACTACGCCGAGTTCGTCACCCGGCGCTTCGGAGGCGGCGCGACACGGTGCTGCTGAGCGGCGGGACGGCTGGGGCCGCCTCGCTCCCGAGCCTCTCACCCATCACCTCTCACCCCTCACGCTTCACCGAGTCCCATTCCCCACCGCATCAGCGATACGGGCAAGCCGCCGTACGACAGCACCTCGTCGTGAAATCGCCGCAGCGGCGCCTCGGGCCCGGTGCGCCGTCGCCAGTCCTCGCGCAGCCGCAGCAGCTCGCGGCGTCCGACGGCGTAGCAGAGCGGACCCGTCGGGTTCGCGCAGTACCGCCGGACCTCCGCCTCCGCGCTCTCGCGCGCGAGACCGAGCGTCTCGACGAGGCTCGCGATCGCCTGCTCCACCGTCATGCCCGCGGTGTGCAGCCGCACGTCCAGCACGACGCGCACCGCCCGCCACAGCAGGTGCAGCCGCTGGAAGAAGGCTTCCTCGGCGCTCGCGAAGAACCCCTCCTCGCCCATCATCTCCTCGCAGTAGAGCGCCCATCCCTCGACGGTGAGCGGCGTCCACACCACGCGCCGCACGGGAGACGCGTGCGCCTGCGCGACCAGGTGCTGCAGGTGGTGGCCCGGGTAGCCCTCGTGCAGCGCGGTGAGGGCCAGCTCGTGCACGCTGTGCTCCCCGAGCCGCGACTCTCCCGGCACGGAGACGTAGAACCAGCCGGTGCGATCGTCCGAGAACGCGCCCGGCGGGTCGTACGCCGCGAACGGGATCAGCGGCTCCATGAAGGACGGCGTGGCGACCACCTCGAGCGGCCCCTCCGGGACGCTGGCCAGCCCCCGCTCCGCCACGAAGCGTCGCGAGCGCTCCATCGCCCCTGCGTACCCCGCCACGAGGCCCGTGCGGGCCGGATGGTCCCGCCGCAGCCGCTCGACCAGGGCACGCCACGGCACGCCCGGTGCCAGCCGTTCCGCGCGCCGCTCCAGGTCGCTCTCGGCCTCCCGGATCAGCGCCTCTCCGAAGCGCAGCAGCTCGGGCGCCGTCTCGCGCAGCGCGTGCCCGTAGTGGAGCCGGAAATCGAATTGCGCCCGTCCGATCGCGAACTCGGCGTCGGAGCGATCGGCCAGCTCGCCGCCGAGGAACGCGACGAACTCCTCCATCTCCTGTCGCGCGGCGCCGAGCGCCTCCCGAGCCGCCTCCCGGGTCGCCGGCGGGCATTGGGCCACGAACTCCGGGATGGCGTCCTCGAACAGGGCGCGCCCGCCGGCTGCGACGGCGAGGGCGGTCTCCGTGAACACCTTCGCCGGCCGGCCGAGAGTCGCGCGCGCGTCGCGGAGAAACCGCGGCGCGTCTTCCAGCCTCGCGACCAGGGCCCGCCCCCGCTCCTCAGGGGTGCGGTCGCGGCGCAGCAGCAGCGAAAACAGGCCGTCGAACAGGTGGGACAGGTGAAACTCGGGGTTCAGCTCGTGCGGCTTCTCCCGCTCGAAGCGGGCGATCGACATGCGCAGGTCGTTGAGGACCGCGGTCTGGTCCACTTCCTCGTCGAGCGACGAGGTCTCGCCGTACTCGAACGCCGACGCCATGGCCTTGAGCGCGGCGAGGGCCAGCTTGACCTGGGGCTTGGTGTAGGTGCCGAGCCGGCCGTCCTGGCCGCTCACCCCCGCCTGGCTCGCGGCGACGGGATCGAGCTGCCACCGCAGATCCAGGTAGGAGCTGACGAGTTCGCGGTAATCGGGTGGCGCCACTGGTACAGTCTGCCCACCGCCCCGGGGCCCGTCAAGCGCGCTTGCGACCTCCCGGCACGCCCGTTAGCCTCCGCGCGTGAGCCACGTCGTGGACGCGATCGCCGCGCTGCCGGAAGTCCGTGCGGCGCGTGCCTGGCTGGAGCGGTTCGACGGCGAGACGCTGGCCTGGCAGCGCGCCATCGCCGCCGTCGCGGCGCCCACCGGCAGCGAGCGCCGGCGCGCCGACGTGGTGGCTGCCAGGTTCGCCGAGGTCGGCATCGGCGCCGTCCGGCGCGACGACGCCGGGAACCTGATCGGCTGCTGGGGCGGCGACGGCACCGCGTCGGCCGGCGTGGTGATCGCCGCGCATCTCGACACGGTCTTCCCGGAGGAGACCGACCTCACCGTGCGCCAGCATGGCGCCCGGCTCATCGGCCCGGGCATCAGCGACAACGCGCGCGGCCTCGCCGGGCTGTTGGCGCTCGCCGGGGCGTGCCACCACGCCGGACTCCGCCCACCGGCACCGATCACCTTCGTCGCCACGACCGGGGAGGAAGGCGCCGGCGATCTGGCGGGCACCCGGCATCTGTTCGCGACCTCCGGGTTCCGGCCCATCGCGTTCATCGCCCTGGACGGCGCCGGCATCGAGCGGGTCGTGCACCGCGCGCTGGGCTCGCGCCGGCTGCGGGCCGTGTACCGCGGGCCCGGCGGCCACTCGTGGGCGGCCTTCGGCGTGGCGAACCCCGTCCAGGCCGTGGGCCTCGCGGCCGTCGCCGTCGGGGAGCTGCCGCTCCCGGCCTCGCCGCGCACCACCGCGAGCGTGGTCCGCATCGGGGGAGGCTCGGGGCTCAACACGATCCCCCAAGAGGCGTGGCTCGAGCTCGACCTCCGCTCGGAGAGCGAGGCGGCCCTCGACGCGCTGTACGGCGCCGCCACGGAGGCACTGGCGCGGGCGTTGGACGGCGCCAACCGCCGTCGCGCCGCCGGCACCGCGCCGCTCACGCTGCAGATCGTGCCACTGGGCTACCGGCCGAGCGGGATCACCGACCCCGGTCACGAGCTGGTGCAGGGCGCGCTCGCCGCGACCCGCTCGGTGGGTCACACGCCCGACCTCGCCGCCGCCTCCACGGATGCGAACGTCCCCATCAGCCGCGGCGTGCCCGGCATCGCGCTGGGCGCCGGCGGGCGCGGCGGCAACACCCACCTCGTCACCGAGTGGTACGAGAACGTGGACGGGCCGGTGGGCCTGTTCCGCGCGCTGCTGGTGGCCTGCGCCGCGGCCGGCCTCGTCGCCGCCTGAGCCGGCACCCCACCGTGACCGACGCGCTGGCCGACCTCAGGGCCCGCATCGCCGCCGTGGACGCGGAGCTGGTGGCGCTGGTGGCGCGGCGGCTGGCGCTCGCGCGGGACGTCGGCGCCGCCAAGCGGGCCGCCGGTCTCCCGGTGCGCAGCTTCGGCACCGAGGCCGAGGTGCTGGCGCGGTTCCGCGAGGAGGCCGGTCGTCACGGGCTCGACCCGCGGCTCGCCGGCCGGCTCGCGCACCAGCTGATCAGCGCGTCGGTGCAGCTCCAGGAGGAGGCGCGCGCCACGGCGGGCAGCAAGGCGCAGCGCATCCTCCTGGTGGGCGGCGCCGGGAAGATGGGGCGGTGGCTGGCGCGGTTCTTCCTCGGCCAGGGCCACCGGGTCACGGTCCTCGACCCCGCGGGCGAGGTGGACGGTTGCGCGTCGGCACGCGACCTCCCGGCCGGACTCGACGGCGCGGACGTCGTGATCGTCGCGACGCCGCTCACCCCGGGCGTGGGCGTGCTGCGGAAGATCCTCGCCCGGCGTCCCACCGCCCTGGTCGCCGACGTCTTCAGCCTCAAGAGCCACGTGCTCGGGGACCTCGAGCGGGCGGCCGCCGGCGGGCTCGCGGTCGCGAGCCTCCATCCGCTGTTCGGGCCCGAGGTCCGGACGCTGGGCGGGCGCGTGCTGGCGGTGCTGGACTGCGGCAACCCGGCCGCGGCCGACGCTGCGGCCGCCCTGTTCGGCGACACCGCGCTCACGATCACCCGCCTGCCGGTGGCCGAGCACGACGCCTACATGCAGTACGTGCTCGGCCTGAGCCACCTGGTCGCGATCCTGTTCTTCACCACGCTCGAGCGGAGCGGGCGCGACTTCGACCAGCTCGCGCGCATGGCGAGCACGACGTTCCTCAAGCAGGCGCGCACCGCGGCGGAGGTCGCCCGCGAGAACCCGCTGCTGTACCACGAAATCCAGGCGCTCAACCGTCATTCGCGGGACCTGTTCACGCTGCTCCACGGCAGCCTCGAGGCGATCGAGTCCGCCGCCCTCGCCGGCGACGGCGCGGCGTTCGTCGAGCTGATCGAGCGGGGGCGGGAGTGGTTCCCGGCCGCACTCCCCGCCGAGCTGGAATGACCCCGGACGTATTGTTCTGAGCCCGCCCCGCTGTTAGCGTAGGGCAACGCCACCCGCGCGCCGTGCCGCCATTCGAGACCACCCCCGCCGACGTCGAGCACCTCCTCGGCAAGCCCATCCGGGAGCTGGGGCTGAAGCTCGAGGGATCCGCGCTCGACAAGTACGTCCATGCGCTGTACCGGGAGATCGAGCGCAAGGGGCTGCGGCAGTTTCGCCCGGCGTGCTATCTCACCGACGAGTGGGGCTGCCCGTCGGGGGAGCCGGTGATCGGCATCCCGTTCTACCTCGCCGATCCCAAGCTCGCGGCGCTCGAGAGGGACATGAACGATCTCGAGGACGAGCGCGAGATCATGATGTACCTGCGCCACGAGGCCGGGCACGCGTTCAACTACGCCTACGAGCTGTACAAGGGCGACGACTGGCGCGCGCTGTTCGGCCCGTTCCGACGCGCCTACAAGGAGCACTACCGGCCCGTGCCGTTCAGCCGCCGCTACGTGCGGCACATCGCCGGCTGGTACGCGCAGAAGCACCCCGACGAGGACTTCGCCGAGACGTTCGCGGTGTGGCTCACGCCGCGGTCGGGGTGGCGCCGCAAGTACCGGGGCTGGCCGGCGATGCGGAAGCTCCGTTACGTCGATCGCGTCGCGCGGCGGGTGGCCGACCAGCCGCCCGCTCGGCCGATGGGCGCGACCGACGTCACGGTCGAGGAGATGGACGTCACGGTCGAGCAGTTCTACCAGCAGCACGCGCCCGACGAGGCGCAGGCCATCGCGGAGCTGGCGCTGGACGCTGATTTGGCCGACATCCTGCTCAAGCCGGCGCCGCGGCGCCGCAACGGCATCCGCGCCGCCGGCCCCTGGCTCGGGGAGCATCGCAAGCAGATCGTGGACAAGCTGACCTACTGGACCGGCGTGCGGCGCCCGCTGGTCAAGGCCCTGGTGGAGTCCATCGAGCAGCGTGTGGCCGCGCTGGGGCTGGCCGTGGAGGTCGCGCGGGAGGACGCCCAGCTGGTGGAAATGACCGCCTACGCGACCACGCTCGCGATGAACTACCTGACCCGCGGGCGGTTCGTCCAACCGTGAGGAGCGCATGACGCAGGGGCTCAAGATCGCGATCCTGTACGACACGTGGGAGGACGGCGGGGAGGAGCCCACCGCGCCGGCCGAGGAGCCGCCCGCCCGCCGCGCGAGGAAGAAGAAGGCCCCCCGGCGGGCTCGGCGCCCCAAGCTGGATCGCGAGGAGATCTTCGACGCCCTCGCCAAGCTCGGGCACGAGCCGTCCTACCTGGTGCTGGACGGTCGCGACCAGAGCCTCCTGGCGGTGGCGCGCTCGAGCGCCGACCTCATCTTCAACCTCACCGAGTCCTACGCCGGCGACGACACCAAGGACATGAACCTCGCCGCGTACCTGGAGCTGCTCGACAAGCCGTACACCGGCGCCGATCCGCACGCGCTCTACCTGGCGCAGGACAAGTCGCTCGCCAAGAAGGTCTTCCACTTCCACAAGATCCGCACGCCGTTCTTCGCCGTCTCGTACAAGGGCCGGCTGGACCACGCGCACGACATCGAGTTCCCGCTGATCGTGAAGCCGCTCTCCGAGGACGGGTCCATCGGCATCGACGCGACGTCGGTGGTCGAGAGCGTCAAGGAGCTGATGGAGAAGATCCACTACATCCACGACGAGTTCGACTCGCCCGCGCTCATCGAGGAGTACATCGAGGGCCGGGAGATCTACGCCGCCATCCTCGGCGAGGCCAAGCCGGAGGCCCTGCCCCTGGTCGAGCTCGACCTCTCCAAGCTGCCCGAGGGCACGCCCCGGATCGCCGGCACCGACGTGAAGTGGGAGAAGGACTCCGAGGGCTACCGCAAGACCCGCTCGCACGTCGTCGAGGGCCTCGACGAGAAGACGACGGCGCGGATCCAGGAGAAGGCCGTCGCCGCCTACCAGGCCCTCAAGCTGCGCGACTACGGCCGGGTCGACATGCGGCTCACGGCGAAGGGCGAGATCTACGTGCTGGAGGCCAACCCGAACCCGTGGCTCAGCTCCGGCGCGGAATTCGCGATGGCCGCGCGCGAGTCGGGCCGCACCTACACCGACCTGATGCGCGACATCGTGGATCTCGCCATGGCGCGGTACGCCTAGGTCGCACGCACCTCGGCGTGAGCGCCGAGCGAGGCCGAGCCCACCAGCCCCTGCAGCACCACCTCGTCCCCGAGGATCGCCCCGTCCAGGCGGACGCGCTCCAGGCGGCAGTTCCGCCCCACGATCGCGTTCGTCACCACGCTGTCGCGCACGATGGTCCCGGCCTCGATGGACGCGTGGGGCCCAACCGTCGAGCGCTCGATCGCGACTCCGTCTTCGATGTAGCACGGCTCGACGATCTTCGCCGAGGCTGCCAGGTGCCGTGCCGCCGGATCGCGACCCGCCGCTCCGCGCAACTTGGCGTCCCGCAACTGCCTTTCCAGCAGTACCCGGTTGGTCTCGAGCGTGGTCGCGACCGTCCCGCAGTCGTACCAGCCGGCGACCTCCGCGGTCCGGATCCGCGCCCCGCGCTCGATCATCCACTGGAACGCGTCGGTGAGGTACCACTCGCCCTGGTTCTGGGGCTTGGCCAGCACGTCCGCGATCCCCCGCCACAGCTGGTCCACCTGACGCACGTAGTACAGGCCGATGTTCGCCAGCTTGGAAATGGGCTCCCGCGGCTTCTCGACGATCCGCGTCATGTAGCCCTTCGCGTCGGTGACGACCACGCCGAAGCGCTGGTAGTCCTCCACCTCCTTCGCCCAGATGATCCCGTCGTCGCGGCTCGTGGTGGCGATCGAGAGGTCGGCGTCGAACACCGTGTCCACGAAGATGATCATCACGGGACCGTGCACGTGCGGCCGCGCCAGGTTGATCGCGCCCGCGGTCCCGTCCTGCACCTTCTGCTCGATGAACCGCGACGGAATCGGGTAGCGCTCGCGCGCGTACGCCTCGACCTGCTCCTTGAGATGACCGGTGATGAAGATCAGCTCTTCGACGTCGAGGCCTTCCAGCCGGTCCATCACCCAGTCCATCACCGGCCGGCCCGCGACCCGGATGAGCGGCTTGGGCACGGTGTGGGTGTGCGGCCTCAGCCGAGTCCCTTTCCCGGCCAGCGGAATGATGACCTGCACGCTAGACCCTCCCGTAGCGGTCCTGGAGGCGGACCACGTCGTCCAGGTGTGATGTCGATGCCTCGAGCACGTCGGTGTGCTCGAGCGCCTCGAACTGGTGTACCAGTCCCGGCGGCACGCGCTGCGCCTCGCCCGCGATCATCTCCCGGTCCACCAGCGCCCCCGCGGCGTCCCGGTAGCGGAAGATCATCCGGCCGCGCAGCACGTAGATGGACTCGTCCTTCTGCTCGTGGTACTGCAGGCTCAGCACGTGGCCCGCTTCGATGTGGAGCAGCTTGCCCACGTACCGGTCCGTGACCGCCCAGTGGATCTCGTAGCCCCAGGGCTTGGGGACCCGCGTGGGCTCGAACCGGTGCGGATGCTCCGTCACACGCCCCCCTCGAGCGACAGGGTGAACGAGGATGGGGTCGTGACGCAAGCCCGCACGCAGATCCCGCACCCCACGCACGCCGTCCCGATCACCGGCCGTCCGGCGTCGTCGAGGTCCAGCGCGGCCGCCCCCACCGGGCACACCCGGGCGCACACGCCGCACTCGATTCCCTGGTACGCGATGCAGCGGCCGCGGTCGAGCGCGAGCGCGCCCATCTTCTCGCCCGCCCAGCCCTCCACCGGCGGGACCAGCGCGCCGGTCGGGCAGACGGTCGCGCAGAACATGCCCTCGCAGGCGATGCACGGCTGCACCAGCGGCTCGATGATCGGCGTCCCGGCCGCCAGTCCCGCGTTGGGGGGCGCGCCCACGACGGCGTCCACCGGACACGCCTCGATGCAGTAGCCGCACCGGGTGCAGGCCGCGAGGAAGGCGGGCTCGCTGATCGCGCCCGGCGGCCGGAAGTGCCGCCGCGGGGCGTAGCGCTCGGCCAGCAGGCTGCCGGCCCCCGTGACGACGAGCTTCAGGGCCTCCGACAGGAACCCGCGCCGGCCGACGGCGTCGTCCCCGCCGGTCACCACGCCTCCTCGAGGCTCCATACGGCCCGGAGCTTGAGCACCCCGTCTCGCGGGCCGCCCGCGACCGCGGCCGCAGGCCGCGACACGAGGAAGGGAAAGTCCAGGCGGGTCACGAAGCTCGTCGGGCCCACGCGGTGCCCGGCGCTGATCCCCAGTCCCGCGTCGCCGGCCGCGGCCCGCCCGATCGCGGCGCGATCGAGCCACGCTCCCTCCGCGAACGCCTCGACCGCGATGGTGCGGAACAGCCCGCCCCGCGCCCGATCGAACACGCGCCAATCCGCCTGAGCGCCCGCACCCACCAGCCAGCTCGCGGCGGCGGCCGGCGCGAAGCCGCGCAGGTCGCCTCCGCCGGGCGCCTGGTAGTCGACTCCGTCCCGCGCGAGCAGGGACCCCGCGCTCCTCAGCAGCGGATTCGCGAAGACCTGGTACGGGTCGGCGCCCGCCAGGAAGATGCGCCGCTGCGGCGGCACGGCCCGGCCGCCCAGCGTCCCCGCTGCCACCCAGCGGGTCCTGAAGTCGAATGTCCCGGTCCGGACGGCACTCCGCAGGTCCACCAGGCCGCGGGCGTAGCTCGCGCCGCGCAGCGAGTGCTGGGCGACGCACCCGGGGGGGACGCACGGCACCGCGGGTGCCTCGATCACCGGGGCGAACGCCTCGCCCGCCGTCAACTCCGCCCGCGCGCTGCCCGACGACACCTCGTCCGTCCGCGCGTGCTCGGCCCACCCCGTGAGCTCGGCCGTATTCGTGTCCGCCCAGCGCGTCCGGTCGAGATAGCGGGCATCGGTCACCGTCATCAGCGTCAGGGCCAGGCCCGCGCGAGCCCGGACCGGGCCCTGGAAATGCGGACTCAGGTCCAGCGATCCCGCCACCCGCTCGCCGGTCCGCCCCTCGACCGACCAGCTCGCCGTCTCCGTCTCGCGCCGCGGCGCCCGGCTCGACACGGGGTTGCGGAGCGAGACGAAGTAGTCGGGCCGCCAGCGGCCGCGCGCCAGGCTGTCGCGGCCGACGCCCGCGCCGGTCGGCCACGTGATCTGGGCCTGGTTCAGCTCGAACCGGCCCAGGTAGTTCGACCGGGACTGGAACCCCAGGGTGAGGCCGCCCGCGTCGTCGTACCAGGCCAGCGGCAGCCAGTTCACGACCAGGCGGTCGCGCCGCGCCGGCGTCGCCGCGGACCACCCCAGGTGATCCTCCTCCACGCCGGGCGCCGCGAGGCGGCCGAGCGCCGCGTTCCACCCCTCGACGTTGTTGAGGTAGTTCCAGTCCATCGTCTGCCGTGCCGGATCGAGCTGCACGCGGCCGGGCTTCGCCGCGGTACGCACCTCGACCGTGTCCCGGCGCTCGATACCCCTCGCGCGCACCGTCACCACCGTGTCCCCCACGGGCAGCGCGACGTCCACGGGCATCACGCCGTCGCCCAGGCGCTCGATCTCGACGTCGGTGACCCAGCCGAGCGCGTCGTGGCGCCGCCGCACCTTGCCCACGGCGTAGTCGACCAGGGGCGTGCCGTGCAGCCACTCGGCGAAGAACCACGCCAGATCCTGGTGCGACACCTCCTCGGCGACCGCCTGGAAGCGCTCCGACGTCACGTGGCGGAAACGCCACCGCGCGTAGTACTCCCGCAGCGCGCGCTCGAACGTCGCCTCGCCCAGGACGTACCGCAGCATCTCGAGGATCAGCTG
This sequence comes from Gemmatimonadales bacterium, assembly GCA_035502185.1. Taxonomy (NCBI): domain Bacteria; kingdom Pseudomonadati; phylum Gemmatimonadota; class Gemmatimonadia; order Gemmatimonadales; species Gemmatimonadales bacterium. The sequence goes on along the minus strand of DATJUT010000077.1, from coordinate 17,946 downwards.
GCCCTTGGTGTAGACCATCCGCGCGTAGGTGCCGTAGTCGCGATAGTCCTCGGCCGGCAGCACCACCGGCTGGCTCCATCCGTCCAGGTCGAAGCCGAGGATCAGCTGCTGCGTCTGTGCGCTCGGCACGCCCATCCCCCGCGACTGGAAGCTCCACCCGGTCTGGAAGGTGGTGAAGCCTTCGTCGAGCCAGCCTTCCTTCCATTCGTTGTTGCCGAGGATGCCGTAGGTGTAGAGGTGGCCCAGCTCGTGCAGGACCAGCGATTCCCCTGCCCCCCCCAGCATCACCATCATCGGGAACTCCGTGCCGCCGTCCTCGATGCGGTGCACCAGCGTGGCCTGGGGCCACGCATACGATCCGTACAGTCGGTCGAGCCACGCGAGCGAGCGCGTCGCGCGCTCCACCGCCAGGCCCCGGCCCCAGCTCAGGCTGTCGCCCGGGAGGTACAGCGCGTGGATCACCGTGGAGCCGTAGCGCCCCTCCTCGTACACGTAGTCCGGATTGCAGGAGAAGGCGAAGTGCTCGACGCTGTCCGCGTAGAAGCGGACGAGCTTCCTGCCCGGACCTGCGCTCCCGGGCGCCGAGACATCGGGACCAGGGGTGTAGGGTGCAGGGGGTCGCGTGCCGCCGTACCAGTCCCGCTGCAGCGTGACCGGCGTCTCGCGCGTGGCTCTGGCCGCGCCCCACCCGGGATCGCCCGACACCGGCACGCCCGTCGCTCCGCACACCTGATCCGCCATCAGGTCGAGGGTAACATCGTACGTGCCGTACTCTCCGAAGAACTCGCCCTCCGGGAAGAGCGGATGTGCTTCCCACCCGTAGCGGTCGTAGACCGCCACCTCGGGGTACCACTGGGCGAAATCGTACCGCCGTCCCTGGCGTCCCTGCCGCCGCGGCACCACGCTCAGGCGGGAGCGCCACTCCACCTGCACCACGGTCGAGTCGCCCGGCGCGAGCGGGCGCGGCAGCGTGATCTCGGCGACCGTGGAGTCCGGCGCGCCGGGATAGCGGACCGGGACTTCCACGCCGCCCACGGCCACCGCTCCGAGCCGCTCGTACGCGTAGTAAGGATCGGGGAGGATCGCGTACCAGCTCCGGCCGTTCTCCGCCGTCTCGCGCGCCGCCCACTTCGAGCCGGGCCGGAACGCGTTGAGGTAGAGATGGAACGCCATCGTGGCGAGCGTGTCCGGGCTGTTGTTCCGGTACCACATCCGGCCGGAGGCGCTCAGCACGCCCGACGGCTCGTCCAGCCGCGCCGTGATGGTGAAGCGCAGGTCCTGCTGGAAATAGGGGGCCGGGCCCGCGTGGGGCCGCGGTCGGGCGGAGTCGGCCTGCCGGACGAGCAGGGTGGCGACGGCCAAAGCGGCGTACACCTCCTAAGCTTACCTCGCGCTGTCGCCGCCGCCCAGTCGCGCGTGCAACATCAGATGCCGAAGCAGCCCGAGCTTGCGCCGCAGCGATCCGTCGAACACGCGATCGCCCGACCGGACCACCACGCCGCCCAGCAGCGCCGGATCGGTGCGGAAGTGGGCCCTGACCCTCTTTCCGAACACGCGGTCGAGTCGCTGCGTGACGGCCTTCTGCAGCTCGGCGTCGGCCGGCCGCGCCGTGGCCACGACCGCGTGGACGCGGCCGAGCTGGACGTCGACCAGGCGCTCGTACTCCGCCGCCATCTCCCCGATCATCCCCTGCCTGCCCCGCTGCACGACGGCCTGGAGAAAGCGAATGAACGGGACCGGGGCCACGCCATGGAGCGCCCGCTCCACCAGCTGCTGCTTCGCCGCCTTCGCGACCCGCGGTGACATGAAGACCCCTAGCAGCGCGGGATCGGCCGCGAGCACGCCCGCCACGGCGTCGAGCAGCTCGCCGCACCGGTCCACGATGTCGTGGCGCCGGGCCGTGCCGAGCAGGGCGTCGGCGTAGTTGCGGGCGACGGTAGCGTCTCTCACGAGCGCGACTGGTGCAGGCTGTCGAGATACTGGCGGACCAGCCGCCGGTCGGCCTCGCTGTCCAGGTTCCGCTCCAGCACCTTGCTCGCCGCCGCCAGCGACAGCTCCACCGCCTCGCCGCGCAGCTCGGCCAGCGCCTTCTCCCGCTCGGCCACGATCTCGCGCCGCGCCCGCGCGATCAACTCCTCGTGCTCCGCGCGCGCGCGGTCCAGGATCTCCTCCCGCGCCTTCTCCGCGGCCTGGCGGCCCGCGGCCAGCACGTCCTGCGCCTCGCCCTGCGCGCGGGCCAGTTGCTGCTGGTAGTCGGCCAGCAGGCGCTGCGCGTCCCGGTTGGCCTTCTCGGCCTGGTCGAGCTGGGCCTGGATCTTCTTCTCGCGCTCCTCGACCGCCTTGAGGATGGCCGGCCAGGCCCACTTGGCCAGGGCGCCCAGCAGCAGCAGGAACACCACCAGCGTCCAGATCGAGACGCCGGGGTTGATCGCGAAGGGGCCCTTGGGGGCTTCCTCCGAAACCTGCAGGAGGGCGAAGACGGGCGTCACAGAACCTTGAAGAGCAGCGCGAACACCACCGCGGCCAGCGCCACTCCTTCGACCAGCGCCGCCGTCAGGATCATCGCGCCGCGGATGTCGGCCGACGCCTCCGGCTGCCGCGCGATCGCCTCGACCGCCTGGCCGCCGATGCGGCCGATCCCCAGGCCGGCTCCGATCACCGCGAGCCCCAGCCCCAGGCCGGCGCCCAGCAGCGCGTTGTTGTTCTTCGCGACCGCCGCCGCGTCCGCCACGGCTTGCATCATGGACATCTGACTACCTCCGCGAGTCCGGGTATGAGGCGCCTAGTGTTCGTGCTGCATCAGCCCGATGAACGTGGCCGTCAGCAGCGCGAAGATGTACGCCTGGATGAACGCCACCAGCAACTCGATCGCCATCATGAACAGCACGAACGCTACCGACCCGCCGGCGATCGCCCAGCGGAAGTAGTGGATGCCGCCGAACAGGAAGATCAGCGACAGCAGCGACAGGATCACGAAGTGTCCCGCCACCATGTTGGCGAACAGACGGAGCATCAGGGCGAAGGGCTTGACGATCTTCCCGATGATCTCGATGGGGATCATGATCAGCGTGAGCAGCACCGCCGTGATCCCCGTCGTGCCCGGCGGGGTGAAGACGATGGTCTTGAGGTACCCCTTCGGCCCCAGCGTCACGAAGCCGGAGATCTCGATCGTCAGCAGCGCCGTGAGCGCCAGCGCGCCCGTCACCCAGAAGCTGCTCGTCGGCTTCTCGCCGTAGGGAATCAGGCCCAGCAGGTTGCAGTAGAGGATGAACCAGAACAGGGTCAGGATGTAGGGCGCGAACCTCGCGCCGTTCTTGTGGCCGATGCTGGCGATGGCGACGTCGTTGCGCACGAACAGGACGACCACCTCGACCAGGCTGGCGAGACCGCGCGGCGCGCCGCCGCCCTGGTCGCGCCGCCGGGTCAACGCCCGGCCCGCGAGCCACAGCGTGAGGAAGACCAGCACGGCCGCGAGCACCAGGAACACCGACAGTCGCGTGGGCCCCAAGTCGATCGTCAGCCGGCCGACGTGGACCGGCCAGTGGGGCAGGTGGATCTCGCCCCCGAACGGGAGCTCGAGGGTGTGCGAATCCCCCGTGCGCTCGAGGATCATCCGTCCGATGTCGGGCGTCTGCATCATTCGAGAAACCGCGTCTCCGCGTAGAGGAGCGTCAGCAGCACGGTGAGGAACCCCAGCGCCGTCCACAGCGGCGGCAGCACGGCCCTGGTCGCGAGCACCACCCCGACCAGCACCAGCACGGAGGCACCCCGCATCGCGATGCCCGACGCCCAGCGCCGCACGAACTCCGGCGTGCCCGCCTGCATCCCCGGCCTGAGCAGGGCGACCGCAGCGACCTGAGCGGCCGTCGCGATCGCGCCGCCCGCCAGGGCTGCCGCCAGCCCGCGAACTCCTGCCGCGACCACGGCGACCGCCGCCACCACGACTTCGGCGCCGCCGCCCAGCACCGCCATCCGGACCACCCAGCTCACGACGTGCCGTCCCGCGGACCGCGGCCGGGCCCCCTCGTGCCGGGCGACTCGGCCAGCACACGCACGATGAAGGCGTACATCCCGCCTGCGAGACCCACGAGCACGCCGATCAGGGTGAAGATCGGGCGCGTATGGAGCCAGCGATCCAGCAGCACGCCGGCACCGAGAAACAACAGGACGGCGAGGGCCAGCTGGAACCCGGCCGCCACGATGGCGTAGCCTGCGCCGAAGCCGCGGCCTTCAGGGCTCTCGTCCGGTTCCAAGGCCATTCGGGCGGCGGAAATATACCCCTTGTGAAAAGCGCCGCAAAGTCGTTCCCCATTGCGGACGCGGCAGCGATTCCGGGCCCCGGCCCGGGGACCGGTGCTTCATCGATCGACGGCGCCGGCGGGCCGCGAGGACGCGAGCATCTGCCGGAAGCGCGGCTCGTCCCGCAGGGCGTCCAGCTCGGGGAACTGCAGGAAGAACCACAACTCCGCGCCCCGCCGCTCGGCCGGCACTCTCTCGAGGAAGTCGAGCGCAGCCTCGCGCTCCCCGACGGCGGCGAGCGTCGCGCCGATCCAGCGCGCCTGCTGCACCGTGGGGCGGCGAGGATCCTCGATGTCTTCGGCCAGCCGGGCCGCGATGCCTCGTCCCTGCGCGGTGTCGCCCTCGCGGACCGCGAGGATCGCGAGCACCGCCTCGCCCCAGTACGTGAAGCCCTGGGGTCCCAGCCGCTGCGCCTGCTCGGCGTCCGCGCGCGCGCCGGCCCAGTCGCCAAGCAGCATCCTGGTGTGCGCGCGGTCGTTGAGCGTCCAGAACGCGCCCGAATCGATCGCCAGCGCGCTGTCCTGCCACGCCAGCGACTCCGCGTAGCGTCGCTCGACGAGGTAGATCAGGCTGAGCTCGTCGAGGGTGATGGCACGCGCGGGGTCGATGGCCAGCGCGCGGTGGTAGTTCGCCGCTGCGGCCGAGTCTCGACCGGAGATCATCAGGATCCACGCGTACTGGTGGTACGCCTCGGCGTTGGCGGGATCGAGGGCGATGGCGCGCCGAAACGCCGCCTCCGCCGCGGCGAACGAGCGCGGATCGCGGTGGCTCAGCAGGTAGGCGCGCGCCATCCAGCCGTCCGACAGCAGGGAGTCCTGCTGCAGCACCAGGTCCGCCTCCCGCATCCCGCGTGCGACGAGGCTGTCGTCGGGCAGACCTGGATAGGGCCACCCCCAATCCAGGTACAGCCCGTAGGCGTAGGCCGCCCGCGCCCGCGCCCGCACGAATCCCGGATCCTGCGCCGTGGCCGCCTGGTACTCGGCGATGGCGCGGCGGCTTGCGTCGGCGGTCCGGTGGGCGAGGTAGTAGTTGCCGCGCAGGAAGTGGTCGTAGGCCGCCGCGTTGCGGGTCGGGCCTTCGGCCAGCAGCGCCCGCTCGGCCGGCAGGAGCCGGCCCGCGATCGCGCCGGCGACCGCGACCGCCAGATCCTCCTCGATCGCGAGCACGTCGCCGTCGGCGCGGTCGTACTGGCTCGACCACACGGTGACGCCGGTGGAGGCCCGGAGCAGCTCGACCGAGATCCGCACCCGGCCTACGCCCCGGCGCACGCCGCCGCTCACGAGGTAGGCCACGTGCAGCGCGCGTCCGAGCGCCTGCGGTGTGAGCAGCTCCGCGCGCGGGAGCCGCCGCACGGCCGTCCGGGAGGTCACGACCAGCCGGCCGAGTTGGCTCAGCCGCGAGGTGATCTCGTCGGTGAACCCGGCGGCGAGGTAGGCGTCGGAGCTGTCGCGGGATTCGTTGAGGAACTCGAGCACGGCCACACCACGCGCCGCGCGCTCCGTCGCACGGCCGCACGGCTGCGGCGTGCCGTCCGGGCACTGCGCGCGCAGCGCGCCGGGGCCCATCACCACCGCCAGCAGCAGCGCGACTGTGGCCGGAGCCGCCGCGCCCAGGCGGGCGCCACGGCAGGGCCGCCCGGCCGCGGCCCGGCGGCCGGTTCCGGCCGGGGAACCGTGCGCGTACCCTGCGGCGTGTTCGCGCGCCCCCGTCACGCCTGCCTCCGAGGCTGGTCGGGCCGTGGATTCGTGGATGCGCCTAAGCTAGGCCCGCGGAGGCCTTCGAGCCAGCGCAGCGATTCCGTCGAGCGGCCCTTTGGGCGGAACGATTGACCCCGGCCGCGTCGGCGGGGTAACCTAGGTCCATGAGCACGCTCCCACTCCCGATCAAGGGCGAGCGCGACGTCGAGCTGCTCGAACGCCTGGCCGCGGCGCGCACCCGGCTCCTCGAGCAGGTGGGCCAGCGCATCGTGGGCCAGCGCGAGGTGCTCGACGGCATCATCGCCGCGCTGCTCTCCGGGGGCCACGCGCTGCTGGTCGGCGTGCCCGGACTCGCCAAGACGATGATGGTCTCGTCCGTCGCGCAGACCCTGAGCCTGCGGTTCGCCCGCATCCAGTTCACGCCCGACCTGATGCCGAGCGACATCACCGGCACGGAGGTGATCGAGGAGGACCGGACGACGGGCGGGCGTGCGTTCCGGTTCGTCCCGGGTCCGCTGTTCGGGAACATCGTGCTGGCCGACGAGATCAACCGCACGCCGCCCAAGACGCAGGCGGCCCTGCTGCAGGCGATGCAGGAGCACGCCGTGACGGTGGCGAGCCAGACCTACCGGCTGTCCGAGCCCTTCTTCGTCCTGGCCACGCAGAACCCGATCGAGCAGGAGGGCACCTATCCGCTGCCGGAGGCCCAGCTCGACCGGTTCATGTTCGAGCTGCACGTCGAATACCCCTCCCGGGAGGAGGAAGAGCGGATCGTCGAGTGGACCACGGGCGAGACCGTGACGGCGCTCGCGCCGGTGCTCTCGGGGGACGAGCTCCTCGAGCTGATGGGGTTGGTGCGCCGGGTGCCGGCGCCCAAGGTGGTGGTGCAGGCCGCGGTGAAGCTGGCCCGCATGACCCGGCCGTCCGACGCTGGTGCGCCGCAAGCCGTCAAGGAATACGTGGCGTGGGGCGCCGGGCCGCGGGCGTCGCAGTTCCTCGTGCTCGGCGCCAAGGCGCGCGCGGCGATGGACGGGCGTCCGATGGCGGACCTCGAGGACCTCGACGCGGTCACCCTCGCGGTCCTGCGGCACCGGATCGTGGTCAACTTCCACGCCGAGGCGGCGGGGAGGACGGCGGACGACATCGTGCGGGAGGTAGCCGAGACCGCGCGGCATCCGTAGACCGCGCGCGGCGCGGGCGCCCTACTGGCCTTCGGAGATCTCGCTCAGCCGGCCGAGCAGGGGTCGGAGCGCGTCCGCCGACAAACCCGTCTTCACCGTGACCAGGATGTTCCCGAAGCTCGCCGAGCCCGTGGAGAAGGGATAGGCCTCGGACGCCGGCATGATGCGGAGCGCCGTCACCATGGCGGGCCCCGGACCGCCCCGCACGTTGGCCCCTGCCCGCGTTTCCGTCAGCACGATCCGCTCGCACGCCGTGGTCACCTGGGCGACGCGCACCCGGGTGCGGGGGCCCGACGTCGATGCGGTGATGCTCTCGATCGGCAGCCCCTGGATGGCGCCGAGCGTGCCGCCGAGCGCCGAGGTCGCGGCCGCACGGTCCATCGGCGCCCACCCGCCCGCGGCCAGCTCGCGGTCGGCGGCGCAGGTCGCAGTCACCCGCTGCACCGGGCTCAGGCTGATGTCCGCCGCCACCGTGCCACCGGCCGTCGCCTGGGCCTGCGCGCTTCCCGAGACGTAGCCGTCGGCGCTGGCCTGCAGGGCGATCTGCCCGGCGGGAACGTCGCGGATTTCGAACGCGCCCGATCCGTCGGCCACGGCCGAGAGCGCGGTGCCGCGCACCGAGACGTGCGCACCCGCGACCGAACCTCCCGCCGCATCGTGCACGACGCCGTGGACGACGCCGGTCGTGGGCGCGGGCGGCGGCGGCGCGGCCGGCTGGGCGGCGACCGCGACGGGCCGGGGGGCCGGCGTCGCGCGGGCCGGGACCGGCCTCGGCGCCCGCGTCTCGCGTGCAGCGTGCTCGGTGGGCGCGGGACGCGGCGCCGGCGGCGTCGCGACGGCCACGGGCGTCGACGGCCGCGCAGTGGGCTGCGGTGCCGTCGGTGCCGGCCGGCCGCCGGTCTGGGTCACGCTCTGGGCCTCGGCGTTCGCATCGGTGGCGAGGCCGACGCGCCCCGGGCGGCCCCCCCTGGTGATCTGGCCGGCCATGTAGCCCACGAACGCCACGCACGCGATGACGGCCGCGATGGCCAGCGACCGCCCGGGAAAGGCCTGGTGCGGTGCGGGCGTCTTCGCACTGTCCGCTGACCCGACGTCGCCGCCCGCGCGGAAGCGCTCCAGCCTGCGGGGCTCCAGCCGAGCCGCGGGGTCGGGCGCCGGCGGGCCGGCCGCGGCGGCGCGCACGCCCGCGGCCGTCGCGCGCCGTTCCACGGGCGGCCGGGTCCCGGGCGCATCCGTGGCTCGCGTCTGCGCGCCCCCGGTAGCGCCCGCCGCGGCACGGACCTGACCCCGGGCACCGCGGATCATCTCCAGCGACTGGTCCGGAGTCACGAGCCACTGCAGGTTGATGGCCGCCTCCGCGGCCGCCGCCGACTCCGAAACCTGAGCCGCGGCGGGGGTGGACGCCGCCGCTTGCTCTTGAGCGGCGGCCGCCGGCTGCCCGGCAGCCGTTGCCGGCGCCGTGGCCGGCACCTCACCTGCAGCCTCGGCGTGCCCCGCCCCGTTGTCGCCGTGCTGGCCGGGTGCCGCGATCTGTTCGACGTCGCGCCGCGGCGTGAACTCGCCGCGCCGCACCTCGGGACGCGCGCCGGGCGGAACCGCCGCTGCCGCGGCGCCCTGGCGGGGCACCGGCTCGGAGGTCCGGCGATCCCGCGACGGCCCCGAACGCCGGTCCGTCGCGCGACGCGGAGCCTGCCGCCGCTCGACACTCGGCGGAGCCAGGCTCACGGCCCGGCGGCGGTCCGGGCTCGTCCGGCGGTCCGGCCCGCGCCGGTCGATGCCGGCGCGCCGCTCGCGGCCGACCCGCCGGTCGGGAAACGCGCGCTCGACGTGCGCCGGCCCCGCGGCCGCCGCCCGCTGGGCCGTGTGCGGAGCGGCGGGCATCGCCGCCGGTACGGCGCGAAGCTCGGCCGTTCCCCGATGCACCACCGGTCGCGGCGCCGGTGCGACCGCCGGGGCTTTCTCCTCCTCCGGCTCCTCGATCGCCGCCGTGCCCGATCCCGCCGTCTGCCGCACGTGGATCGTGCGCAGGCGCTCGGCGCATTGCGCGCAGTCCACGATGTGCCGCGCCGCCTCCTTGCGCAGCACGGGGTCGGCGAACTCCGCCTCGCGCACCACGTAGGCGAGCAGCTCGCGGTACTCGAGGTGACGAACGTGCGAGCGGCGCTCCACCAGCTGCACGATGCCCGCCGTGACGAGACCGAACAGCGCCTTGCCGACCGCGAACTCGCTCAGCGCGGTCTCTTCGACGATCGCGGTGACGTCGCGCCCGCCGTCGAGCAGCGGCAGAATGTGCTTCTGCTCCTCGGTGAGGTTCTCGGCGGTGGCGCCGAGCTTGTCCCGGACGCAGCGGAACACGAGGTCGAACGAAGGGATCTTCTTCTCGATCTGGCTCCACTCGTCCACCTGGCGCGCGCCTTCGAGCAGCAAGCCTTCGACGTCCAGGGACACGAGCAGGGGCTGGTGCGGCGGCAAGCGGTCGGTGGTGAACGTGAAGCTGCCCTGCTTCCAGGTGAACAGGAAGTACACGGCCTGCTCGACCTGCAGCCGGATGAACCGCTCGAGCTCGCCGCGGTCGATCCGGCCCGAGTCCACCAGGATGCGGCCGATCTGGCGCTTGCTCGTGCGCTTCTGCTCTTCGACCGCCGAGTCGAGCTGGTGCTGCGTGATCCGGCCGCTGCGGACCAGCATGTCCCCGAGGCGGTCGAGGCGGTTCGCCACGGTGGCGTAGCTGACCCGGCCCACGTCGAGGTAGATGTGCCCCTGCATCTCGCCGTCGACGAGGGTCAGGCACCCGCTCTTCCGCCCCAGCGACAGCAGCTGGAGCACGTCGGGCAGGCCTGCCTCCTCGAGGTTTCCCTGAATGGGCACGTCTCAGACTCCGTGCGGACCCGGGATCGGGCGATCCAGCGGTACGCGCATCATTGCATTATGGCGTACCCGGGCCCCGTGCGACACCCCCTGCGGCTCCCCGCGGCGGAGGCTCACTGGCGCGGCTGCAGGGTGAGCTGGAGATCGCCGAACACGTTCTTGTCGCCGGGCCCCGGCGGCACGAAGATCTCGAGCGGCGGGGCGTAGGCGTTGAGTCGGTCGAGCACCGCGTCCGGCAGGGTGACCTCGTAGTCCCCGGGCGGCACGGCGCCCCGGTAGAAGCCCCCGTTGGCGAAGGTGACGACGGTGATCTCCTTGCCGGAATTCAGGTCCCGCAGCACGACCGGCACGCCCGGGACCGGCTCCTCGCCGAGCACCACGAAGCCCGCGATCTCAGCGCCCACCACGACCGGCAGCGCCACCGCGCCGAAGGCGTTGGGCGACGGACGGACGCGGATGACCGGCGCCGGCAGGAGCATGTGCGGGTCGGGCAGCGACAGGGTGTCCACGTCGATCTGGACGGGCTCGGTCGGGAACAGGCCCCACACGGCGAACCGTCCCTCCGAGTCCGTCTGGGCTGCGAGCCCGCCCACCCGGATCGGGATGTCGGGCAGGCCCGGCTCTCCGGGATCCTGCACCCCGTTGCCGTTGTCGTCGCGGAACAGGACGCCGGAGACGCCCGACCGGTCGAGCGCCGCCGCATCGCCGGTCTTGACGAGCCGCGTGCGGGGATCCCACGCCACCGACCCGGAGGCGAACGTCAGCTCGCTGGACCCGGTCTGGGTGGCGAGCCGGCTGCGCGTTCCCACCCGCGGGCCCGCCGTCGCCGTGGTGAGGCCGAGCTCGAGGGTGGCGCCGCCGGTGCGGAACCAGCCCACCGCGGCGTCCAGGCGCAGCAGCCGCGAGATGCGGTGGCCGATGCTCGCCCGCAGCGCCGAAAGGCCGTGCGCGGGCTCGACCGCCAGCTGGCCCTCCACGGTCGATCCGCGAAGCCACGGCCAGGGGCCGCGCAGGATCGCGTCGGCGCTCGCATCGAAGGCGAGCCCCGCGCTGTCGCCCGCGGCGCCCTGGTAGAGCTTGCTGTACAGGACCCCGAGCGAGTAGCGGATCACCCCGATCTGGGTGGTCGCCGACACGCGCTCGACGCCCTGGCGCAGGCCGGCGTTGTCGGTGAGCACGCCCGTGGCATCGAGGTACAGCGCGCCGTGCATCCAGCCCGGCCGCCAGAACACGGAGCCGTCCGTCTCCGAGCCCCCGGAGACCGCCCCGCTGTAGAGGGCACCCGCCTGCGTGTAGCGCGTGAAGGTGGCGCTCGCGTGCAGGTCCTCGTTCGGCTCGTAGTCCGCGAGGGCCCGCAGGTGCCCGTTCACCACCGCTTCGCCCGACAGCCCGAGCGCCGCCGTCGGCGCCGCCGAGACGGCCGCGTACGGCTGCCACAGGGCGCCCCGGACTCCCTGGAAGAACCCGTCGGAGCCGCCCTGCAGGGTGACGTGGCTCGAGAGCCCGTACCGGAAATCGGTGCTGACCAGGGCGTCGCACGGATCGTACTGGCACCGGCCCACGGCGAACGCGTACTCGAACTGCCCCACCGGAAGGCGGCTGACCGGAACCCGGATCGTGCGCTTCTGCTGCACCACCTCGCCGGAGGGGCCGTACAGGACGAGGTTGAACGGGTTCTCGCCGTAGCGCAGCTGCAGTGGGACGAGGAACGCCCCCAACGCGCCCGCCTCCGAGTATCCGAGGAGCCGCCCGCCGTCGTACAACTCCGCCTCCCACCCCGCGGGCACGTTGCCGACGATCGGCTCGACGTCGAACTGGGAGGAGCGGATGAACGGGGCGTTGGTGACCACGGCCCCCTCCACCAGCATCGACCGGAGCCCGTTGGTCTGCACGTCGCCGAGCCGGATCTGCCGGATCCAGGGCGAGTCCGTCCAGGCGCGGGACCATGATGCCTGCAGCTGGGCGCTGGACGCACCGTGATCGTCCCACAGCTGCGGCCGCACCTCCGCGCTGCCGCCCAGCAGCCCCGTGCCGAAGCCCAGCTCCGCGGCCAGCTGGTCGGTCGGCCCGCTGGTGGCCGCCGTCAGCGACCACGTGAAGACCGCGCCGTCCACCACCCGCTGCCGGAGCGCGACGTCGAGCACCTGCCCGGCCGGCGCCGGCCGATAGAGCAGCTGGTGCCGGCGCTCGCGGCGCAGGCGCTGGACGACGGGCAGGCCCGCCGTGCGACCGACGATGGCCGATACGTTCGACCACTCCACGCTGGTCGAAACGCCCAGCAGCCGATCCAGGAGGCTCGTGGCGACGAACAGGTCCCCGTCGTACCAGGCCACGTCGAGCGTGTCGTACGGGATGGAGTCGGGGCCCCGGGTCAGCACCCCCGCGCCGGGCTTGAACACCACGGCGACGTGGCCGGGCTCGAGCACGGCCACCACGGAGTCGTGCAGCGCGAACGCCTCGACGCGGACCTCGGCCATGTCCAGGAACCGGTGGACGGGCAGCAGCAGCGTCGAGTTGATGAACAGCGCGAGCATGACGTCGGACGGGCCGTCCTCGATGTTGAGCTGGACCGGGCCCTCGACGTAGGCGGTGTCCCGACCCGCGCTGTCGCGCGGAATGACGGGCGCGTTATGGAACGCGAGCTGTGCGGCGGACGGCGACGCGGCAGCGCACAGCAGCAGGCCGACCGCGCCCAGCGTCGCGACGCGCCGCTGGAAGCGCGGCCTCGCGGCGGGTGGCATCCGGGTCGGCGCGGCGCTCATGGGTTCCGTCAGCCAACGCGGACGGCCGCCGAATCCGTCACGGTGGGCGCCCGCAGCACCCGGTCCGACGGCAGGTCTGGACGGTCGGCGTGGAGCCGCAGGCGCACGCGATAGTCGCCCGGCGCGATCGAGTCGAGCGGGAAGGAGAAGCGCCGCTGCATCGGGACGTAGACCGCCAGCGTGCTGGACCAGCTGCGCACGATGGAGCCGGCCTGGTTCACCAGCTCGAAATCGGCGGTGCCCAGCCACGCGGCATTGCCCTGGCGCTCCATGTGGGTCCACACGGTGAGCGAGTCCCCTTCCGCCTCGGCCGTCATGTCCCGCACCGTGACGCCGGTCGAGACGGTCCCGTTGCGGAAGTTCACCGACGCCACGAGCCGGATCACGAGATTCAGGCCCGCCCGCACGAGGGTGTCCGCTCCAGCGACCTGCGGGGCCACGCCCTGCCCGGTGACGATCAGCCGCGCCCAGTACTCTCCGGGGGCGAGGCCGGCGGGGGGCCGCGCCAGGAGCCGCACGATCTGCTGGGACTTGGGCTGGAGGAGCACCCGCTGGGGGAACGCGCGGATCCAATCGGCCGCGGACGGATAGTCCCCGGGGTCCTCGACCATCCGGATGAACGGGGTCCCGGCGGAATCCGCGTCGGGGAAGCCGAACTTGATCTCGACCGTCGCCTCCTCGGGCGTGTCCCCGGCGTTGCCGATCGTGACCTGCGCGGAGGGCGCCCGGTCGTCCATGAACACGGCCGTCGGCGACACGTAGATCGCCTCGCTGACGGCCGGCAGGAGGACAGCCACGGCGGCGGCGCTGGCGGCGACCCGCAGGGGGGCGGCGATCCGGTGGCGCATGCTCAGCTCCCCAGGTTGTAGACGGTCAACGCGATCGTGGCGCGGTAGCGCCCGCGCGCCTGGGGCCGGCCGGGCTGCACCGTGCCGCCCAGCCACACGAACAGGTGTCCGTTGCGACCCAGCGAGCCGATCACCGGCCGGTGCGGGTCGAACGCGCGGCTGCGCCGCGGGTGACCATGGCTGAAGTCGGCGAACCCGTCGCCCGGGCCGAAGACGATGGGGAGCAGGGCACCCTCCTCACTGGTGAGCGCGGTGGGCAGGAGGAACTCGACCCGCACGCTCGCGTCGTGCGGCCCCTGGATTTCGAACAACCCCGCGCGATGCGGTTCGAACACCGACACCGACGTGGGGATGCCCGGCAGTACGGTTCCGAAGCTGAGGTCGCTGAGCGCCAGGGCCGTCAGCGGCAGTCTGACCCTGTGGACCTCCGACTGCGCCTGCACGGGCGAGGTCCAGACCGGCGCCGCCGCGGCCACCGCGATCATGCCGAGCGCCAGAGCGCTTCTCATGCGAGACCGGCGACCGTGCCGGTCCGAGAACGGATGCGTGCGAACCACCGAAGCGTGGCCTTTCCCGGACCGACACGGAATGCCGCGGAGAACGATCCCCGCCGCTGGTGCCCTACTGGTACGACACCGTCAGCGTGATCGTGCCCGTGTAGAGGCCCGTCGTCGTGAGCGCCGGCGGATTCACCGTGCCCGCGATGCCGATGACCAGATTCCCCGTCCCGTCCAGCGCCGTCCCGAACGGAGCGGCCGGGCTGAACGTCGTGAACACGGTCGGATACGGGTTCCACTTCAGCCCGTCGCTCGAGGAGAACGTGATCGGGATGGTGGCCCCACCCGTTCCGGTCAGCACGGTCGGGAGCGTGAAGCTGACGGAGACCGCGGCGTTGGGCTGGCCGGAGATGTTGAACCGGCCCGCGTTCGTCGCCAGGCTCGTGGGCGCCTTCGGCGTCCCGGCCGTGACGCTGCCGAAGTCGTCGTCGTTGACCCCGGCGGCCGTCAACGGCGCGACGCCGGACACCTGGGCCTTGGCATTGATCGACGCCGTGGCCGTCGTTTGGGCCGCGGCGTGCGTCGTCAGGATGCTCGCGAAGAGCAGCCCGACGACTGCCATGCCTACCAACCGGTTCTTGCGCGACATTACCCCTCCCTCCTGTGGCAGGACGATGAAACCATGGTTTCCAGTCCGTTGACTGGCCGAAGCTTGCGCGGACACTAACCCTAGTGCAAGAGACAAGCCAAAATACGCCTGTAGCCGCACACAGGTAAGTCGCTATGTCGTTTACGGTTATCTCGCGGCTTGGCCGCCGTTTTGGCCAGTGAGACCGCCGTACAACACCTCCCGTGTTGCGTCGGCGCGATATGAGCCCCCGCCGTCGCCTCGAGGGTGGCCGCGGGCCGCATCCCTAGTCCGCGGCGCGGATTCGAGGATTGGAAAGCTCCCTCGGACCGGGTCGCGGCCGCATGATGACGGACACGGCGCTGCCTGCGCGCGCCGTCCACCGCCGAATTACTCGTCGCCGGATCGCACTTTCGCTTGCGCTGGCGTCCACTTTGGTGACACCTAGGTGATGACCGGCGCTAGGCATTCACCCACCCTCCAGCACCGCGGTGTGGCGAATGAGTGCGCTTCACGAGAGTCATCTTCACGACTACGAGTACCGGTGTCTCGGTCCGATGTCGCTGCGCGGTCCGGCGGGGGAGCGCGTGGCGTTCCGGACCCGGAAGCAGCTGGCGTTGTTCACGCTGCTGGTGCGGCGCCCGGGGCAGCCGCAGTCGCGGGACGGCCTGATCGAGCTGCTCTGGTCCGACGACCACGCGGTGCGCGGCCGCCACTCGCTGTCGCAGGCGGTGTCGCTGGTCAACAAGAGTCTGCGCCGCGAGGCGATCGTGTCGCCGTCGAAGGACGAGGTGGTGCTCCGCGACGGAGTCATCTGGGCCGATGTGGCCGAGTTCGAGCGGTGCGCCGCGCAGCGGCGGCAGCGGGACGCGCGGGCGCTGTGGCACGGCAATCTGCTCGAGGGCATCTGGTTTCCCCGGGCACCGAATTTCGAGCGCTGGCTGGAGGCGGAGCGTCGCCGCCTGCTGGAGACGATGCGGAGGGCGTTGCACGATCTGCTGGTACGGAGCAGGTCGGAAGGCGACTGGGGCGGCATGCGGTCCGTGGCCGAGTCCGCACTGGACCTGGACGGCCTCGACGAGATGGCGATGCTGGCGCAGCTGGTCGCGCTGACACTGCTCGGCGATCGGACGCTGGCGCTGCGGCGGTTCGTGGAGTTCGAAGCGCGGCTGCGGGACGAGCTCGGAGCCGAGCCGGGCCCGGAGATGCGGGACTGGGCACGGCGGCAGCGCTGCAGCGCCTCGGCGCTCCCGTCGGAGACGGGGGAGCCGGGCGGGTCCCGGGTCAGGGAAACGGTGGTTCCGCCGGCGGCGTCGCCGCTCTACGGCCGCACCGCGGAGTTCGCGGCCCTGTGGCAGGCCTGGGAGGCGGCCCGCGGGGGCAGCGGGCGGTGCGTGATCCTGGTCGGTGCGCCCGGCATCGGGAAGACCGCACTCGCGACCAAGCTCACCGACCAGGTGCGGGTCGCGGGCGGCGCGGCGTGCGTGGCGCGCTGTTTCAGGACCGAGAAGTGCGTGCCTTTCGCGCCGGTGTCCACGCTGGTGCGGCAGCTGGCGGGCCTGCCGGGGTTCGTGGCGCTGAGCGAGGTCTGGATCAGCGAGCTGGGGCGGCTGGCGCCCGAGCTGCGGGAGCGGTTCCCCCATGCGCCGCAGGCGCTGGCTGCCGACGACTCCGCGCGCCACCGCCTGTGCGAGGCGACCTGTCGCGCGGGCGAGTCCGTGTCCTTCGAGCAGCCCCTGCTGCTGGTCGTGGACAATGTTCGGGAGGCCGACGAGACGACGCTCGCACTGCTGCACTACTACGGGCGGCAGGTCGCGGGCCAGCGGACCCTGCTGGTGTGCGTGGCGCGCTCCGAGGACGACAGCGGCTGCGACGCGGGTGAATTCGCCGACCAGGCCCGGGAGCAGGGCTTCGCGCAGATCCAGCGGCTCGGTTCACTCGACGAGGCCAGTCTCCAGCAGATTGCGGCAGACGTGCTGTTGCAGCGTGGCCTCGAGCCGTCGGCGCCGATCGTGCAGTCCGTGGGCCGGCTCGCGCGCGGGAATCCGCTCCACGCCACCGAGCTCGCCCTGGCCATTCCCGCGCACGACGGCCGACCGGCGTCGGACTGGCTGCTGGGTCTGGCCGATCAGTCGCGCACGGCGGAGGAGTCGTTCGAGGCCTCGGCGGCGACGCGGCTGGCGGCGCTGTCGCGCGGGGCGCGCGCGGTGACGTCGGCGCTCGCCGTGGCGGCGCGGCCGCTGGCGGAGCACGAGATCCTGGCCGTGACCGAGCTGGCTCCGGCCGAGCTGGCGTCGGCGTTGTTCGAGCTGGAGGGGGGGCGGTTTCTTCGCCGCGAGGCGGCGAGCATGGGCTTCGCTCACGACAGTTACACCACCGTGGCGCGGGGCGCGCTCGAGGAGGCCGAGCAACGCCGGATTCACGCGCGGCTGGCGTCGGTGCTGGCGGAGTCGGCGGCGCGGAACCCCGCGGCGCGCATCGAGGTGGCGCTGCACCTGGAACGGGCGGGGATTCTGGTGGAGGCGCGCGCCCACGCGATGGCCGCCGCGGACTTCGCGGGCACGGTGGGGGCGGTGAGCGAGCGAGCCGAGGCGCTGGAGCTGGTGCGGCGGGTATCGGGCCGTTACGACGGCGAGGTGGCGGCATCGCTCGCCGACTGCTACCTCGGGCTGCGGGAGTTCGAGAGGCTGGACCTGCTGTGCCGGGAGGCTCGTGAGCATCAGGATCTGCCGGCGCGGGTGGTCGGGGAATTCCGCTTTCTGGAGATCGCGGCGGACCACCATTCCGGCCGGGCGGCGCTGTCGCGGATCTGCAGCGCGCTCGAGGAGCTGTTGGGGCCGCAGGGGCCCGGCGACTTCGCGCATCGCAGCGACGCGATGACGCTGCTGATGCGCACGGCCGACAAGACGGGGGCGTTCGACCTCGTGCGGGCGACCGCGCGGGCTCAGCGCCGGGCGTCGGCGACGTCGAATGCGGGCGAGCCTTCGGCGCACGCGCTGTTCGCCAGCGCCTATGTCTTCGCCAAGTACTACTGGCCGCAGCGGGCGCTCCCGCTGCTGGAGCGGGCGCGGGGCAAGGCCGAGCGGGAGCAGAACTGGGAGCTGGAGCACGCGTGCCGGGACGGCATCGGGGTGGTGCTCAAGCAGCTGGGGAGGTTCGCCGAATC
>DATJUT010000076.1 GCA_035502185.1 Gemmatimonadales bacterium | reverse complement strand
CGCTCCTGGAAGCTCTCGGCACGCGAGCTGGACCTGCCGGGCGTACATCCGGTCTTCGGCCGGGTGAGCCTCCGGCAGCTGCTCGCCGCGTGGGTGGTGCACGACCTCGGCCACGTCGCCCAGATCGCGCGGGTGATGGCCAAGCAGTACGGCGACGCGGTGGGGCCGTGGGTCCCGTTCCTGCCCGTCCTCACCGACCACCCGGTGCCGCGGTCCTAGCCGCGGCGATACGGCCGGCCTTCCGTCCGGACCGCGGTTGCTGCGGCTTCGCGCCGCGGGCAAGTTAGTACCGCCGGCTCCGCGCAACGGCGCCTGAGCCTGCGCATCCTCCGACACCCGGGCGAGCGATGAACCGCACTGTGAGGTGTCTTCCGATCCTGGCCCTGCTCCCGATTCTCCCGTGCCGCCTGGAGGCGCAGGCCCCCGCGACGCCGGCGGCGCAGCCCCAGATGGTGGATCCGGCGATCGACGACGCCCCGGGCCCGTTCTCCTACTACAGCCGTCCCACGGACGCGATCGGCATCATGGACGGCCGCGGCACGGAGGTGACGCCGGAGGGCTACCTGTACACGGGCTACGGCGAGCTGATGTTCCTCGCGGGGCCCACCCTCGATCCGGTGCGGCAACGGATCCGGACGCTCCGCGACGGGTGGCTGCCGGTGGTCGAGTACGAGGTGCGGCGCGGCGACGTGGCGTACGGCTTCACGCTGTTCGCCACGACGCTGGACGGGGCGCCGGAGAGCCCCGTGGTGGACTTCGTGCGCGTGACGATGACCAACACCGGCACCGCGGCCGCCCGCGCCCGGCTCGCCTTCGCCGCGCGGTACACGGGCCCCTCCACCAGCGGCTCCGCTACGGGCGACAACCGCTTCCGGCGCCCGGCGAGCGCGCAGCGACTCGGCCAGTACGAGCAGCCCGGAGTCCCCTTCGACACGGCGTGGACCTACGGCTTCGCCGACGGGGCGTTCCTGAGGGGCGGGAAGGCGTTCTACCTGTTTCCCGCCGTCCCCGCGCCGGAGCTGCGACTGGCGCTCGGCGCGGCCGGCAGCGTCTCGGGGACGGTGGCGCCGGCCCGGCTCGGCGTGCAGCAGACCACGCCGGTCGGCGTCGCGGTCTTCGACACGGTGCTCGCGCCGGGAGCCTCGCACGCGCTGGTGGCCAAGCTGCCCTACGCGCCGGTGGCGCCGGACGATCCGTTTCTCGCGCGGGTCCGCGCGGCCTCGTTCGACGACTACCTCGCGCGCACGGAGTCGTTCTGGCGGGACGTCGCCGCGCGCGGCATGCAGATCGCCCTCCCCGAGCGGAAGGTGGTGGACGCCTGGCGTGCGAGCCTGGTGTACGACCTGATGGCGCGGGACAAGCGGGGCGACGCCTACGTGCAGGCCGTCAACCAGTTCCACTACCACGCCTTCTGGCTGCGGGACGCGTCGTTCATCACCAGGGCCTACGACGTCACCGGCTACCCGGCCGTGGCGGCGCAGGTGCTCGACTTCTTCGGCGGCTGGCAGCAGACGGACGGCAACTTCGTGAGCCAGGGCGGCCAGTACGACGGGTGGGGCCAGGCGCTGTGGGCGTACGGGCAGCACTTCCGCCTGACGCGCGACACGGCCTTCGCGGCGCGGGTGTTCCCCGCCGTGCAGCGCGCGGTCGCGTGGCTGCACGCCGCCCGCGCGGCCGACGCGCTCCACCTGGTGCCCTCCACGACGCCGGGCGACAACGAGGACATCACCGGCCACGTGACCGGCCACGACTTCTGGGCGCTGGCGGGGCTGCACGGCGCCATCAGTCTCGCCGATGGCCTCGGGCGCAAGGCCGACGGCGACGCGTTTCGGCGCGAGTACGCCTCGCTCAGGGGGGCGCTGGTGGTCGCGCTGGTTCGGGCGACCGGGGTCACGCGCGGCTACATCCAGCCGGGGCTGGACGCGCGCGGGGGCCAGGACTGGGGCAACATGATGGCCGTGTACCCGGAGCGCGTCCTCGACCCGCACGACCCGATGGTGACCGCGACCCTGGACAGCACCCGCGCCAAGTACGCCGAGGGGATCATGACCTACGGCGACCGCTCCTGGCTGCACGACTACCTGACGATGAAGAACACCGAGACCGAGGTGATCCGCGGCGACCAGCAGCTCGCACTCGGCGAGCTGTACGCCGTGCTGCTGCACACCAGCGCGACCCACGCCGGGTTCGAGTACGACGTGCGCCCGTGGGGCGACCGCGACTTCCACCACAACCTCGCGCCGCACGGCTGGTTCGCCGCCTGCTACCGCACGCTGCTCCGCGACATGCTGGTGCGGGAGGCGGACACCGACCTGCACCTGCTCTCGGTGGTCTCGCCGGCGTGGCTCGCGCCGGGCGACAGCATCGTCGTGCGCGGCGCGCCCACGGACTTCGGGCCGGTCGACTTCCGCCTCGACGTCACGGGCGACAGCGGCGCGACGCTGCAGATCGCGCCGCGCTTCTGGCGCCCGCCGGCGCGGGTCGTCGTGCACGTCCCGTGGTTCGTCGCCGTGCGGGAGGCGAAGGCGGACGGCCGTGCGGTGCGCGTGGAGAACGGCGCAGTGGCGCTCGCGGCGGGAGCCCGCACGCTGGAGCTGCGGTGGTCCCGCCGCGGCGACACGAGCGCCGCGAGCTACGATGCGACGGTGCGGAGCTACCGGGCGGAGTACCGGCGCCGCTGGGAGCGGTGGATCGGCGGCGGCTCGTCCCTCACGCCCGCGCGGGAGCCTTGACGGCGCCGCGGCCGGCGAATCTCTTAGGCGCAAAGGAGCATCCATGGCGACGATTCCGTTCACCGACAACTACCAGGACCTGTCGTCCAATCGCGGCTTCCAGTTCAAGTTCATGTGCCAGAAGTGCGGCAACGGCTACATGTCCACGTTCCAGTCCAACACGCTGGGCACCGCGGCGGCGGCCGCGAACGCGGCCGCGTCGCTCCTGGGCGGCATCTTCGGTCGCGCCGCCTCCGGCGCGGAGGCGCTGCAGGCCGCGGTGGCCGGCCCGCAGCACGACGCGGCGCTGAAGGCGGCGGTCACGGAGATCAGCCCGCTGTTCAAGCAGTGCACCCGCTGCGGCCAGTGGGTGTGCGAGCCGGTGTGCTGGAACAAGAAGGCGGGGCTGTGCGAGAGCTGCGCGCCCGATCTCGACGAGGAGATCGCGGCGGCGCAGGCGCAGGCGGCGAAGGAGCAGGCCGTCGAGAAGGCCAAGAGCGTGGACTACCTCGCCCAGCGCAACCTCGCCCAGGTCGCGGCCGCGGTCTGCCCCAAGTGCGGAGCGAAGACGCAGGGCGGGAAGTTCTGCCCCGACTGCGGCGCCGCGATCTCGGCCAAAAAGAAGTGCCCGAGCTGCGGGGCCGAGGCGGACGGCTCCCCCAAGTTCTGCCCGGAGTGCGGCAAGGCCTACGGGAGCTGACGTGAACGAGGAGGTGCGGCGCTCGCCGGCGGCGTTCGCGCTCGGGAGCGCGCCCGGCGCGGCCGGCGCCCAGGGCGAGGCGGAGGCGGTGATCGGCGACGACGGCATCGGCGTCGGGCCGGTCACCGTTGCGTTCCTGGATGCCGATGCGGTGCGCGCCGCCGACTACCGCATCGAGCTGGACCTCTGGCCGTCGGGGCGGCTCACCCTCTCGCAGCTGGGCCGGCGATTCGACGCGTTCGCCGCGGAGCTGCGGCGGTCGCGGAACCAGGCCCGCGTGGCCGGCCTGCTCGCGCATGGCATCGCGATGCCGGAGGTGTACCCGGGCGCGCTGCTCGACGGGCGGTCGGCCCGCGGCGCCGAATTGCAGGTGTACGACACCCACCTCACCGCCGTGCCCGACGACGCGGACCCGTTTCAGCTGCCGCTCGGTGCCCTGACGGCCGTGACCGCGTCCGACGACCCGCCGTCGGTCGTGCTCGACGCCGGCGGGCAGCGCACGGTCGTGGGGCAGCTCGGCCGGAGGCGCGACGCGTTCCAGGCGGCGGTGATGAAGCGGCGCGACGCGCAGGCCAGGCTCCTGGCGGTGCTGACGGGCGTCGCCGGCTTCGCCGACGGCCTCGCCCTGCCGAGGTCGAAGGTGACCGGCTTCGACGCGCTGCTGCAGCGCGTCACGGCGGCCGAGCGGTCGGACTGCGCCGCCGCTCTCCTCGCCGCCGGGAAGGGCGGGGAACCGCGCCTCGGCTTCGTGCAGCTGCTCGATCCCGACGCCGACGCCCTGCAGCCGCCGTCAGCCCTTCCCGAGAACTGGGCGGCGTTCCTGCTCGTCCCCGCCGGCCGGCTCGTCGCGCTCGAGATCCTCGCGGGCCCCTCGGCGGCCAGCTACGTGTTCGAGGGCGAGGCCGACGCCATCGGCCGCGATCTCCAGGCCCTGCACCTGAGGCGCGGTCCGCTGGCCTTGTCGGACCAGGACGCCGAGCCGACGCCCGCGAACCCGTACCGCCTCGCGCTGCGCCGCCTCGAGCCGCTGCGGCGGCTGCGTGCAGCCACGCGGGCGCGGGTCATCCACAACGAGGGGTGGGCGGAGGCGCTGAAGGCCGCGCTCGCCCGGGCGTGAGCCGCCGCCAGCGGCCAATCTCGGTCAGGCGAAGCGGCGGATGAAGGCCAGCGCGGTGTCGGCGACCTCGCGCCAGCCGTGGTCGATCGTCAGCGCGTGCCCGCGGTCCTGGATCTCCACGATCTCGGTGACGCCCGGGTTGTGCCGCTGCCGCCGGAACGACGCGTTCGCGATCGCCCACGGCACCGTGTGGTCCCGCTCGCCGGAGACGATCAGCAGCGGCCCGCGGCCGGGGTTCGCGGTGTCCACCCTGGCCTCCGTCCACGGATTGAGGTTCGCGGCCGCGGCCTGAAACAGCGGCTTCCCCGGCGCCGGCACGGCGAAGGTCTGGTGGAGCTCCCGGGCCTCCGTCTCGCTGACCGCGTTGGCGAAGCCGTAGCGGAACTGGGCGAACGTCAGTGGCACGGCGCGGCCGAGGTTGGCCGGGTTGCCGAGGATCGGCCACGCGGACTTCAGGGCCGAGAGCGGGAGCGGCAGCACGCCGCGGAACGGCGCCGGGTCGATGGCCACGGTCACCTTGGCGAGCCCGCGCCCGGCGAGGATCTGCGCCAGCAGGCCGCCGAGCGAGTGGCCGACGACGGCGGGCTTCGTCTTGAGCGCGCGAACGATCGCCGCGAGGTGGTCCGCCACCTGCGCGATGCCCTTGCCGGCCAGGCGTTCGGGGTGTGCGTTGGCTTCGGCGACGGTGGCGGGGTCGTCGGGCCAGCTGGGCGTGAGCGCCGCGTAGCCGGCCTCCTCGAACATCTTCGCCCACCGATCCCAGCTGCCGGGCAGCAGCCAGAGGCCGTGGACGAACACGACCGGCGGCCGCGCCGTGCCGTTGGCGCGCTCGATCTGCCTCGCTTCGTCGTTCGTCATCGTCGCGGAGCGCGAGGCCGCGGATCCGGGTGTCGCGTTCGTCATGATTCCTCCGGCGTTGCACGTGGCCGCGGCCTCGAGGGGTGCAAGGCCGGTCCCGGGCGCGGACTCTGCCATCGGATCGTTTGGAAAGTGTCCTGAAGGTGGCACGGCTCCCCCCGGGACTGCCAGCCGGGGGGGGGACGATGCGCCGCTACTCGGTCCTGAGCGCCTGCATCGGGTCCACGCGAGCGGCACGCCGTGCCGGCAGGACGCTCGCCAGCACCGCCACCGCGAGAAGGGCTGCCGCCACCGTGGCGAACACCAGAGGATCGCGCGGCGAGACCTGGAAGAGCAGCGGCTTCACGAAGCGGCTCACCACCAGAGCCACGACCGCCCCGAGCACGACGCCCACCACCGCCAGCTTCATCCCCTCGCGAAGGACGAGCCGCACGACGTCACGCGTCTGGGCACCGAGCGCGATACGCACGCCCATCTCCTGGGTCCGCTGCGCCACATTGTAGGCGATGACGCTGTAGAGTCCGATCGCGGCCAGGGCCAGCGCCAGTGCGCCGAACACGGTGAACATCGTGGCGCCGAGGCGCCAGGACTGCATCTCGTTGCCGACGATGTCCGAGAGCGGCGTCACGGTGACGTAGGACACGCCGGGCATCAGCGCCTGCAGGCGCCGCCGCACGGTCTCCTGCGCGGCGGCCGCGGGGCCGGTGGTGCGGACGAACAGCCCGCCCCCGTCGGGATTGAACTGCGCGCACGACATGTAATAGAAGTAAGACCGGGTCGTATTGTCGTTCCCGAGGTCATAGGCCTTGATGTCCTGGGCGATCCCCACGACGGTGCTGCAGGGCACCGTGTCGCTGCCCACGCGGATGCATTGCCCCAGCGCCTGCTGCCCCGGCCAGAGCACCTTCGCCATGGACTGCCCGACGACGATCACGCGCGGCGCGCCGGCGACGTCGTTGTCGGCGATACCGCGCCCCGCCAGGAGCCGCGTCCCCATCGTGGCGAAGTAGCTTGGCGACACCGCGTTGAGGTCGAACTCTCCGAAGCGCTGCACCGAGTCTATGCCGGCGACGTGCAGGTCGGTGTTCCACATGCTCCAGAAGGGCACCGTGACCTGCCGGGATGACTGTACGACGCCCGGAATGGTCCGCGCCTCCTCCAGCAGACGGGTGCGCAACGCCACCCGACCCGCGCTGTCCAGGTTCACCCCGCGCATCTGGAGATCCACGATCAGGACCGGATCCACGTCGTAGCCGAGCGGCACCGTGCGCACGTTGCGGAGCGAGCGGACGAACAGCCCGGCACCGACGAGCAGGACCACCGCCAGCGTGCCCTGGAGCACCAGCAGCACCACGCGGGTGCGGGAGCGGACGACGCCGCCTTCCCGCGCTCCGGCCTTGAGATCGCCGGTGAGGTCGGCGCGCCGCACCTGGAGGACCGGCGCCAGGCCCGTCAGGAAGCCCGCGGCGAGCGCCGCGACGCCCGCGAAGAGCAGCGTGCGCGGGTCCGACACCACGGTGGCGTCGGCGGTCTTGGGCAACAGCTCGGCGCGCAGCACGCGGCCGCCGAACTGCGCCACCAGCACGCCGGCGCCGCCGCCCAGGACCGCCACCAGCACGCTCTCGGTGAACAACTGGGAGAGCAGTCGCGCGCGGCCCACACCCAACGCGATCCGGACCGCGATCTCCCGGCGGCGCCTCAGAGCGCGCGCCAGCAGCAGGTTGGCGACGTTCGCGCAGGCGATGAGCAGGACGACCAGCGCCACGCCTCCGATCCAGGTCGCGACCTTCGCTTCGCTCGACTCGTCCGGCCCGCGCTCCGACAGCACCGACGCGACGATCCCGTGCGGTCTGGCGATCGCGACCGGCGTAATCCCGTGATCAACATCTCCCTGGGCGGTGTAGCTCCGGAGGTAGGCGGAGGTGAGGTCGGCGTTCGCTGCGGCCAGGCTGACGCCCGGCTTTCGCTCGGCGATCATCGAGGCCCAGGTCCAGTGGTACGTGCCGTACCAGGTCTCGCCGCTGATGCGGATGCTGGTCCACATCTCGGCGCCGTAGGCGGTGATCGGCACGATGACCGCCGGAGGCTGGTCCGGCCACAGGCCGACGAA
>DATJUT010000075.1 GCA_035502185.1 Gemmatimonadales bacterium | reverse complement strand
GTCACCGCGCGCAGCCGCCTCGGCCCGAACGACGTCACCAGCACGCCGCCCGCGGCCAGCTTCGGGATCACCAGGTCGGCCGTGTCGCCCTCGCGCAGCAGGTCCACGATCAGGATGTTGGTTTCCGGCGGGATCATCCGCACGGCCGGGTGGCCGGCGAGTCCCGCGGCGAGGCGCTGCGCGTTGGCGTGGTCTTCCGCGATCCGGCCGAGGTTGTGCTCGAGCGCGTACAGGCCGGCCGCGGTCAGGATCCCCGACTGGCGCATGCCGCCGCCCAGCCGCTTGCGGATCTCCCACGCGTCCTCGCGCGCCGCCAGCGGGAACGCCAGGCAGGACCCGACCGGGCAGCCGAGGCCCTTGGAGAGGCTCGCCATCACCGTGGTGGCCGGCGCCGCCAGCCGCGCCGGGGGCACGCCCAGCGCCGCCGCCGCGTTCCAGATCCGCGCGCCGTCGAGGTGGAGCGGCAGCTTCAGCTCGCGGGCCAGCGCGCCGACGGCGTCCGCGACGGCCACCGGCATCACCTTCCCGCCCGCGGCGTTGTGGGTGTTCTCGATGGCGATCGCCGACGGCCTCGGCACGTGCGGCGACGGCGCCCGCACCGCGGCGCGCAGCAGCTCGGCCGTGAGCACGCCGTCGGGCGTCGGGACCGGTCGGACCTGCACCCGCGACAGGTCGGCCAGCCCCGCGATCTCGTAGTGCAGCAGGTGCGCGTTGGCTTCGAGCAGCAGCTCGGTGCCCGGCTTGGACAGCAGCCGGATGCCGGTCTGGTTCGCCTGGGTCCCGCTGGGGAAGAACAGCGCCGCGTCCTTGCCGAGCAGCTCGGCCACGCGCTCCTCGAGCCGCAGCGTGGTCGGGTCGTGTTCGAGGACGTCGTCGCCGACCTCCGCCTCCGCCATCGCGCGCCGCATCGCGGCCGACGGACGGGTGACGGTGTCGCTGCGGAGGTCTATCGCGGTGGGCACGGCACGGCCCGGGCGCCGGCGAGCGAACTGGCCACGGCGTCTCCTAGTCGAACAGGACGGTGCGCTGGGCGGCCTGGCGGCGCCGCAGCTCGTACACCTGCGCGATCTGCCCGCCCAGCAGGAAGACGAAGGTCATGTAGTACACCCAACCCACGAACAGGATGATGGCCCCGACGGTGCGGTCGCTCACCAGCTGGTCGGCGCGCACGAAATTCCGGAAGTAGAAGCTCAGCGCGTCCTTGGCGAGCTCGAAGCCGATCGCGCAGGCCAGGGCCGCCACCAGGGCCGTGTCCCAGCGCACGTGGTGCGACGGCGCGTACTTGAAGATCATCATGAACAGCGCGATCAGGAACGTGAACGCCAGCAGCTGCGCGCCGAAGAACCCGAGGAAGCCGATGTGACCCTCCGCGTCGAGCAGGCCCTCGCTCAGCACGGCGTTGGCCACGAACAGCAGCCCGGTGGCGCCCACCAGGCCGACGTCGTACAGCTTGCCCCGCAGGAACGACCGCGTTTCGCGCGTGTCGAACACCTCGCACAGGGCGGCCCGCAGCGAGCCGAACAGCCGGGTCGCGAACCACACGAACAGTGGCAGGCCGAACAGGCTGAGCCGGCCCCGCGAGCGCACGACGCCCTCGGCCAGCCGGACGATGGGGGCGAAGGGGTCTCCGCCGGCCTGCCCGGCGTAGCTGGGCAGGAGCTGGCGGAGGTAGGCGGCGACGTCCACCTGGTGCGCGGACGCCCGTGCGTTGAGCAGGTAGCCGATCAGCGCGAGGACGACGAAGCCGAGCGGAATGGCCGCGAGCAGCGCGTCGAAGGTGAGCCCACTGGCGAGAAACGGGATGTTCGACTCCACCGCGCCCTCGTAGACGCGGCGGACGAAGTTCCGCACGTCGTGCCAGAGGAAGACCCAGGAGCGCGGGCCCCACGGCGTCCTCCGGTCCGCCGCCACGGCCCGGGCTACGCGCCGGGCTCCTCGTCGGCGGGCGGCGAGCCCTTGCGCCCGGCGCGACGGGCATGGCGCGCGTCGGCCAGCCGCTTCTCCAGCTCCTCGCGCGCCGTCACGGCCGCCTCGCGTCCCGCCTCGACGACGTCCCGCGCCGCCTGGCGGCCCTCCTGCACGGTGCGCTTGGCGCTCTCGAGCCGCTCCTCCACCCGCTCGCGCGCCTGCTCGTAGCCGCCCACCACGACGTCCTCGATCTCGTCCACCTTCTGCGCCGCGAGGTCCCGGAAGCGGCGGCTGCGCGAGCGGAGGTCGGCCCGCAGCTCCGCGCCGCTCATCGGCGCGAACAGCAGCCCGAGGGCCGCGCCCGCGGCCAGCCCCCACAGGAACGGAACGACCGGCGAGCCGCGCCGCTCCACGACCTCGTCCTCCTCCTCCTCGTGCCGCGCCATCGCGTGCCCCCTTATTCCCCGGCCTCGGCGTCGTCCGGCGCCGCCGCCATCGCGGCGGCCGGCTCGGCGCGCCGGAGCGCCGGCGCCTTCACGAACCGCGCCACCGTCTCCGTCGTGCCCCCGACCTTCAGCGCCTTCAGCAGGAAGGCGAACTGCTCCTCGAGCGCGGAGCCGAGCGCCGCGCGCACCATCTCGGGCAGGGACCACCAGTCCTTCTTGAACGGACCGATCGCCTTCTTGCGCGTCTTGTAGAAGAACTGCTCGTCGGTCTCCCCGCTCTTGCGCTCGCCGGCCGCGTTCTCCCGCAGCCAGTCGTAGACCTTGGCCTTGAAGGCCGCCGGCGTCGCCTGGTGCTCGAACAGCAGGCTCTGGAACGCGGTGGCCAGGTGGATCTCCGCGGTCTCGATCTCGGGGAACTTCCCGAACGCGGAGTTCGGCAGCGTCGAGGCGCCGTGCTGCACCGCGCCCGCCATCCGGTAGCGTTCCCGCGCGTCGCGCGAGAGCAGTCGCAGGGTCTCGAAGTCGATGCTCACGTCGGCGATCGAGCCGTCCGGCAGCACCACGCCGCCGTGGC
Source organism: Gemmatimonadales bacterium (assembly GCA_035502185.1). Lineage (NCBI taxonomy): Bacteria > Pseudomonadati > Gemmatimonadota > Gemmatimonadia > Gemmatimonadales > Gemmatimonadales bacterium. The sequence goes on along the minus strand of DATJUT010000075.1, from coordinate 37,239 downwards.
TCGTGCCCGTCTGCACGCTGATCTTGGAGATGCCCACCAGCGACTTGCCGCGCGCGGCGAGCGTCCTCTGGTAGCCGTCCATGAACGCGTGCTGCTCCTCGATGGTGCTGTTCTTCCCCCCCACTTCGCCGATCTCGCCGCCCACGGAGATGGTCACGCCGGCCGGCTGCTCGCGCCGGATCACTTCCGTCAGCTCCGCGGCGCGCTCGTAGTTCACCCGCTGCTGCGTGTCCAGCGTCGGCTGCTTCAGGTCCACCAGGGTCGAGGTGTCGACGTCGATGTTGTAGAAACCGGCGGCGACGGCCTCGCGGATCAACGCCTTGATCGCCCCCACCTCGGCCTCGGGGTCCGTGGCGTACTTCTTCGCGTTGACCTGGAAGTGGTCGCCCTGCACGAACAGCGGCCCCCGGAAGCCCTCGCGCAGCGCCGCCGCCAGCAGCACCGACGTGTACTCGGCCGGGCGCTGGTCGGTATACGCCATCTCGGAGCGGGCGATCTCGCACAGGAACGCGCCGGCCTTCAGGCCCCGCGCCGCCCGAAACAGCGCGCGGGCGGTGTCGTAGGCGAGGCCGCGGATGTTGATCGCGGGGACCGTGAAGCCGTGAACCTCGCCGCGGCCGCGGGCCATGTAGAGGTCCTGGATGGAGGCGGGCCGGACCCCGACCTCCTGCCCGATCTCCCACAGGAGCCAGCGCGCCGCCTCCAGCGTCGCGGCGTCGCCGAAGACGGCGCTCCAGGCGAGCTTGTCGGTGGCGGGGCCGGCCAGCGCGGCCGGCCTCGGCACCGCGAGCTTGCCCGCGGCGTCCAGGGTCACGGCGCCGGCGAACGGCTCGAGCAGCTTGCGGGCGATATCCTGCATGAACGTCTCCCGAACGGCGAGGTGAGCGGCGAAGGCAGTGCAAGGAATGTAGAAGCGCGCCGGGGACCCGTCAAAGAACGCGACGGCGCGGCGGCGGGTCGGCACCACTGCCGACGGCGCGCGCGCCGCCTCGGGTTGCGGCACGGGCGCGCTCCCGCCGAGATTGATCGTTCCCTCACGCCGGCGACCGCCGCCACCGCCGGGGAGCAGCCATGGCCGACGACGCGCCGCATCCCTACGACACCCATCTCGACGTCCGCTTCGGCCCGCTCGAGGTGGTGGACGTCCCCGCGCTGGTGGCCGCGTGCCGCCACCCGTGGTACAACCAGACGCTCTGCCGGGTGAACGACGCGGTGGTGCGGCTGGGCGTGGTTCGCGGCGAGTACCACTGGCACCACCACGACGTCGAGGACGAGTTCTTCTACGTGGTGAGCGGGCGCCTGCTGGTGGACCTGGAGGACCGCACGGTGGACCTGGCGCCCGGCCACGGCATCGTCGTGCCGCACGGGGTGCGGCACCGCACCCGCGCGCCGGAGCCCACCGTGATGCTGATGGTCGAGCGCGGATCGATCGTCCCGACGGGGAGCTGAGCGTGGCACGGCCGGGCGCTGCGCCGCGGATGCTCCACTACCGCCTCTCGGGCGACTGGAGCGCGCTGGTCGGCCTGTCGGACGCCGACAACGACCGGCTCAGCCTCAGGGTGGCGCGCCCGGACGACTGGTGGTTCCACGTGCGCGGCATGCCCGGGAGCCACGTGCTCCTGCGCGGGCCCGACGGCGCGGAGCCCGGCAAGGACATCCTGGAGGAGACCGCCGCGATCGCGGCGTATCACAGCAAGGCGCGGAGCGGCGGGGTCGTCGCGGTTTCCTGCACCCGCGCCCGCTACGTGACCAAGCCGCGGGGCGCCAAGGCCGGCACGGTGCAGATCCGCAAGGAAGCCGTCTTCAAGGTCAGGCCGGACGTCTCGCGGCTGGCGCCGCCCACGGCCTCGAGGGAATGAGGGCCGCATGCTCATCGGCACCCACGCGCTGATCTACACCAGACAGGCCAGGCGCCTGCGGGCGTTCGTCCGCGACAAGCTGCGGCTGAGGAGCGTGGACGCCGGGGGGGGCTGGCTGATCTTCGCCCTGCCGCCGGCGGAGCTCGGCGTCCACCCCACGGGCGGCAAGGGCTACCACGAGCTGTACCTGATGTGCGACGACCTGGACGCCACGATGCGGCAGCTCGCCGGGCGCGGCGTGACGTTCGCCGGTGGGGTCGTCAGTGCCGGGTACGGCCGGATGACGTCCATCCGGCTGCCGGGCGGCGGTTCGCTGGGCCTCTACGAGCCGGCGCACCGGACCGCGATCGGCGTGCGGAAGCGGGCGCGCCGCCCGCGGCGCCGGCCGGCCGGCTCCTAGACCTCGACCACCAGGCCGTCGTAGGCGGGCTCGATGCCCGGCGGCAGCTCCGCCAGGAGCGCCGCGTGCCCGGTTTCGTGCGTCAGGTGGGTCAGGAACGTGCGCCGCGCGCCGATGGCCTGCGCGGTCTCCACCGCCTCGGGCACCGAGAGGTGCGTCGGATGCGGCCGGTGGAATAGCGCGTTCAGCACCAGCACGTCGAGCCCGCGCAGGGCGTCGCGCCCGGCGGCCGACACCAGCTTCGCGTCGGTGACATAGGCGAGGCGGCCGAACCGGTAGCCCAGCACCTCGGTCGGTCCGTGCGAGAACGCGAGCGGCAGCACCCGCACGCCGGCCACCACCGCCTCGACGCCGGGCGCGAGCGCCGTCACCGTCACGTCGGGCCGCGACGAGCCCGGGATCGGCCGCGCCATCGGATCGAAGATGTAGTCGAACCGCTGCCGCATCCGCTGCAGCGCGTCGGCCGGTCCGTACAGCGGCAGCTGGCCGCGCCCGTGGCCCGAGAGCGCGCGCAGGTCGTCGATGCCGTGCGTGTGGTCGGCGTGGTCGTGGGTGAACAGCACCGCGTCCACCGAGCCGATGCCGGCCGCGAGCAGGGCGAGCCGCAGCTCCGGCGGCGTGTCGATGAGGAGGGTGGCGCCGCCGTCCTCGACCACCGCCGCGGTCCGGTTGCGCCGGTCCCGCGGGTCGGTCGAGGTGCACACCGCGCAACGGCAGCCGATCTGCGGGATGCCGAACGAGGTCCCCGTCCCCAGGAACGTCAGCCGCACCGCTACACCTCCTCGACCTTCACGAGGTTGGTCGTGCCCGGAACGTCGAACGGGACGCCGGCCGTCACCACCACGCGGTCGCCCTTCCTGGCGAGCCCGCTGGCGAGAATCCGCTCCCGCGCCGCGTCGAGCATGGCGTCGTAGCTGCGCGGGCCCTCGGCCAGCATCGGCGCCACGCCCCAGACCAGCGCGAGCTGCCGGTAGGTGGGCGCGTTGTCCGTCACGCCCAGGATCGGCATCGGCGGGCGGCTCGCCGCCACCATCCGGGCGCTGAACCCGCTCTTGGTGAAGGTGACGATCGCGGGCACCCGCAGCATCCGGGCGGCCGCGACGGCCGCCGCGGCCACGGCGTGCTCGGTGCGCGCCGGGGCGTCGGCCCGCCGCTCCAGCCACTCCGGGCACGGCCGCCACCCCGGGTCGCCCTCGACGGCGCGGATGATGCGGTCCATCGCTTCCACCGCCTCCCGCGGATGCTCGCCGATCGCCGTCTCGGCCGAGAGCATGACGGCGTCCGTGCCGTCGAGCAGCGCGTTGGCCACGTCGGAAGCCTCGGCACGCGTCGGCCGCGGGCTGTGGATCATTGATTCCAGCATCTGGGTGGCCGTGATGACCGGCCGGCGGCGCTCGACCGCCACCCGGATCACCCGCTTCTGCGCCAGCGGCACCAGCTCGTACGGCAGCTCCACGCCGAGGTCGCCGCGCGCGACCATCACGCCGTCGCTCGCCTCCGCGATCAGCTCGAGATTGTCCAGCGCCGTGCCCTTCTCGATTTTCGCCACGATCCGCATCCCCGGCGGGAGCAGCGAGCGCAGTGCCGCGACGTCGTCCGCCTTCCGCACGAACGACAGCGCCAGGTACTCCACGCCGTGCGCCACGCCGAAGGCGACGTCCTCGCGGTCCTTCTGGGTCAGCGCGGGCACCGAGGTCGCGGTGCCCGGGAGGTTGATGCCCTTGTGGCTGGTCAGCTCGCCGCCGTACACCACCCGCGCCTCGACGCGGGGCGGATCCACGCGGACCACGTCGAGCGCCATCAGCCCGTCGGCGAGCAGGATCTCGGTGCCCGCCCGCACGTCGGCCGACAGATCGTAGCTGGTGGGGATCTCGCCGGGGCGCGCCCGGTCCCCGGGCGCGAACACCACGGTGCCGCCCGGCCGGAGCACCACCGGCGCGCGCAGGTCGCCGACCCGGATCCTGGGACCCTGGAGGTCGAGGAGCACCGCCACGGGCCGCGCGGCGCGGGCCGCCGCGGCGCGCGCCGACTCGATGAGCGCCTGCCGCTCGGCCGGCGTGCCGTGCCCGGCGTTGATCCGGGCCACGTCCATCCCCGCCGCGATGAGCGCGGCGACCTGCTCCGGCGACGACGTGGCAGGCCCCAGGGTGGCGACGATCTTGGTGCGGCGGACGTTCAGGCGGGCACCCTCACCGGCGAAGTGAGGGTCAAAAGATAAACTCCACCCCCAGTCTGACCAGCCGCGGCGGTCCGTAGGCGAACAGCGGCTGGTAGAAGTCGCGCGCCGCCGCCACGTACAGCGGCAGCAGCTCGCCCTGGCCGGCGATGAGACCGTCGTGGTTGGTATCCGCCCAGCCCCGGTAGCGCGGCGACTCGTAGGGGATGGCCTGCGGGTTCGCCGTGTAGGCGGCCAGCGCCGCGGCCTGGATGCCCGCCTCGCCCAGACCCGGCGTGCCGGTGTCGCGGCGCACCGCGATGATGTTGCGGGTGTCGAGCAGGTTCCGGACGTCGAGGTAGACGCTGCCGCGCGCCGGCCCCAGCCGCACCGGGCGTCGGAGCAACACGTCCAGCGTGGACTGCGACGGCAGCCGCTCGGCGTTGGGCGGGCCGAGGAGCGAGTCACCCGCCGCGTTGGTCAGCGAGTACGGCAGGCCGGTGGAGAACCGGAAGATCGCCGCGCCCTCGAGCGCCGCGAGCGGCCGCACGCCCAGCAGCCGCGGGCCGAAGCCCTCGGGCGAGCGCGCCTGGAAGATCGCCACCACGCCGTGCCGCCGGTCGTAGTCGAGCGGGAACTCCACCCGGCCGGGGAAGATGGTGTCGGTTCCCACCACGGTGACCGGGCGCAGCAGCTCGAATCCGTTGGTCGACGTCGCCGTCGCGTACTGGAGCGTGTACGAGACGCGCAGCCCCCACCAGTCCTTCAGCTCCCGCTCCCACAGCAGCTCGAGGCCCTTCACGGAGCCGTAATCGGTGTTGCCGAAGATGGTCGAGTCGGGATTCACGCCGAACGGCACGCTCGCCACGAGCCCCGTGAGCTGCTTCACGAACAGGTTCACCTTCAGCGACGTGTTCGGCGTCGGGCGCGCGCGGACGCTGAACTCGTACTGGGTGGACTGCTCGAAGCCCAGGTCCGGGTTGCCGACCCGGAACCGGCCCGTGCGGGCGGTGTCGGCGAACGCCGCGTCCACCATGTACTGGTAGTCCGGCGCCTGGCTGAACCGGCCCCAGCTGGCCACGAAGGTCGCGCCGTGCAGGACGGCCGACACGGCGAGCCGCGGGTTCAGGCTGCCGCGGGCCGTGATGCGGCCGCCCGCCACCGCGGTCGTGTGCGGATCGAACGCGTCGTACCGCGCGCCGACGGTGAGGGCGAGATCCTGCATCCTGAGCTGGGCCTCGGCGTAGCCGGCGCCGCTGGTGGGGGAGAAGGCCGCGGCCGCGGCCGGTGGCACGCTGTCGCCGACCGGCAGGAAGGCCAGCACCCGCTGGAAGGTCTCGACCCGCTGGCGCACCAGCTCGCCGCCCACGTAGACGTCGGCGTCGTGCGACAGCCCGACGTCCACGTCCAGCTGGCCGCGGACCTCGCGGAACCGGTTCCAGGCGATCGTGCCGTCGGACGCGCCGCCCATGAAGAACGCCGGCACGCCCCACGGCGTGTTGGTGCTGAAGTCGGGCCGGTCGAAGCCCGGGACCGCGCCGGCGGCGGCGGTGGTGTCGCGCGCACGGGCGAGGTCCTCGCCCACGAAGTGGAACGCCTGGCCGGTGAAGGCCCCGAACCGATACGACACCGGGGCCGCGAGCGTCCCGCGCTCGAACTCGCGCCCGAAGTAGCCCACGCGCAGGTCGGCGACCACCGGGGTGGCGGCCGTCGGCGGCGACACGAGCTGCAGGTGCCCGCTCACCAGATCGCCGGCCACGCGCTGCGCCGGTGCGAACGGGAGGTCGTACTTGTAGGTCTGGTCGAACAGCAGCTGCTGGCCGAGCGAGTGCAGGGCGAACACCCGCAGCGTCTGGCGGCCGGCGAGCGGGACCGTGAGCTTGGCGGCGGCGTCGAGCTCCTCGCCGCTGTTGTGCGGCAGCAGGTTGGGGTTCGCCGACCGCGGGTCGCGCGGGTCCGCCGGCGCCGGGGCGTTCACCGGGTCCGCGTCGAGGCGCCCGGTCGCGTCCACGGCGCCGAGCAGCCGGATGCCGCCCGGCAGCGGCCCGTCGGCCTCGAGCACCAGCCGGTCGAGCCCGTGGTCCAGGGCCGACCCGAGCCCGCGATCGCTCTCGTAGGCCGCCCGGCCCTGCCACCGGTCGCCGCCGTCCCGGGTCACCACGTTGATCAGGCCCGAGAGCGCCTGGCCGTACCGCGCCGAGAACCCGTTGGTGACCAGCGAGGCCTCGGTGAGGACGTCGGGCGGGATGTTGAGGCCCAGCGTGCCCGTCGACGCGTCGAGCTGGTTCTTGAGCCCGAGACCGTCGATGATGAACGCCTGCTCGCCGAGCCGCCCGCCGCGGTAGCTCCCGCCCACGGCGCCGGCGGAGAGCGCCACCGCCTCTTCCAGCGTGCTCACCGGCAGGTGCCGCAGGTCGTCGGCCGAGATGTGCTGCACCGTGGACGTCGCCAGCGGGTCGAGCACCGCGTCGGGCGCGGCCTCCACCGTCACCGCCCCGAGCTGCACCGCCTGGGACTGCAGCTGGAAGTCGAGTCCCGTGATCTCGCCGGAGCGCACCGGCACGCTGTCGCGCGCGGCCGTGGCGAAGCCGATCAACCGCACCGACACCCGGTGCCAGCCGCTCCGCACGGCGCGCACCTGATAGGCGCCCGACGAGTCGGTCAACCCGGCGAGGCGACCGTCCACCAGCACCTGGGCGCTGCGCAGCGCGGCGCCCGTGGCCTGCTCGCGCACGTGGCCGGAGATCGAGCCCGTGGTCTGGGCCGCGAGCGGGGCGGCGCCGGCCAGCAGCAGCCACGCGACGAGCGGCGGCGCTCTCACGGGACCTGGAACAGCCACAGGTCGGGGAACTCGCCCGGCCCGGCCGCCTCCGCCACGACGCGCGAACCCGAGGGGGACAGGGCGGGCCGGCTCAGGCTGAGCGACGCCGGCACCGCGATCGCGGTGACGGTGTCGGCCGCGACGTCCACCCGGAACAGCGTCCCCCCGGCCAGGGCGACCAGGAGGTTGCCGTGCACCTGGACGCCGTCCGCCGCGCCCGCGCCCCCGAAGTCGAACCACACCGACGGCGACGCAGCGCCGGGGTCCATCCGGTACACGCGACTGTCACCGGCGAGCGTGAAGTACAGCACGCCGGAGGTGTCCACGGCCAGCGACGTCGCGTTCGCCGTGCCCGGCACCGCGGTGACCACGGCCGAATCTCCGACCATCGCCAGGCGCTCGATCCGCAGCGGCGCGTAGACGGTGTCCACCGCCAGCGGAGGACCCGTGAAGGTCACCTGCTGGGCGACGTACACCAGCTCGCCGTCCGGCAACCAGTGCAGCCCGGCGAGGCTCCCGTGCAGCACGCCGTCCGCCGAGGTGAACGGAAACCGCAACAGCACGCGCCCCGGATCGGGAGCGGTCATCGATGCCACCACCAGCTCGATGGCGGTCGGCACCAGCGCGCCCGCGGCGGAGCTCTCGCGCAGGTACGCCAGCAGGCCGCCGGGCCCGACGGCGGGGTCCCGGAGCAGCACGGTCGAGTCGGCGTCGAACAGCCGGTGGCAGATCATGGACTGGAGATGGCCGCCCTCCGCGGGGAGGATGCCGAGGCACTGGTCGCCGTTGGGCCCCCCCGGGGAGAGCGCGTAGACGATCGCCGAGCCGTCCGGGAGCCACGCGGGCTCGACGTCGCCGGACGGGCTGAACGTCAGGCGCCGCGGAAACGTGGTGTCGAACGGCACGTCCGGCTCCACGGCCGCCACGAACGGCTGCGCGTGCTCGCATGCGCCGGCGGCGGCCAGCAGGGCCAGCGAGGCGAGCGCCGCCGCGCGCTTCACGCCGCCGCCTCCGCGAGAGCCATCCATCCCCTGCCGCGGTGCCCGAAGGCGAAGGCGGCCGGATGCAGCGCCTCGGCGAGGATCTCGAGCGATTCCACCAGCCGCGGGCCCGGCCGATGGAAGTACGCGTTCCCGTCGGCGAGGACCACGCGGCCGGCCCGCACCGCCTGCAGGGCGGGCCACCCGGGACGGGAGGCGAGCGCCGCCAGCTCGGCCGTGGTGCGGGCGAGATCGAAGCCGCACGGCGACACCACGATCACGTCCGGGTCCGCTTCGACCAGGGCCTCCCAGGTCATCCACGGCGAGTGCCGGCGCGCCTCCCCGAACAGGTTGACGCCGCCCGCCAGGGTCACCAGCTCCGGCATCCAGTTGCCCGCGGCCATCAGCGGCTCGATCCACTCGATCACCGCCACGCGCGGCCGGCGGCCCAGGGAGGCCGCGCGGTCGCCGATGGCGGCCACGCGGGCCCGCAGCTCCGCGACCAGGGCGTCGCCGGCGGTGCTCACGCCCAGCGCCCCGGCGACGGACCCGATGTCCGACCACACGTCGTCGAGCCCGTCCGGCTCCAGCGCGAGGACGCGGGCGGGGCGCTCGGTCAGCTCGCACATCGCGCGCTCGACGTCCGCGGGCGTGACCGCGCAGACCTCGCACTGCGTCTGGGTGATGACGAGGTCGGGCCGCAACCGCCTGAGCAGCGCGGCGTCCACCTCGTAGATCGAGACCGCGCGGGCGAGGCGCTCCTTCAGCGCCAGGTCCACCGCCCGGCTGCTTCCGCCGGTCGGGAACGCCGGGCGGCTCACGGCGGGCAGCCGCCGCACGCTCGGCGGCCAGTCGCACTCGTGCGATCGGCCGACCAGGGCGGCCTCCTGCCCGAGCGCGCACACGATCTCGGTGCTCGACGCGATGAGCGAGACGACGCGCGTGGCTACCTCGGGATCAGCGGCAGCGTCACGAACGAGGCGTGCGCGCGGTCGTGGAGGACCCGCTGGTGCGCCGTCACGTAGGTGCTGTCGCGGTTGTTGTCGCCGCCGGTATTGAGATTGCGCCCGTACTTGGGGAACGCCGCCGACGCCACGGCCACCCGGATGCGGTGCCCCGCCTTGAACACCAGGCCCGTGTGCCACAGGTCGATCGTGTAGCGCGTCGGCTGGTTCCTGACCGGGAAGGCCTCCCGGTCGAGGCCGGTGCGGAACCGGGCGCGGGTGATGCCGTCCTGGACGCGGTACGCCGAGCCGTCGGGCTGCACGTCCAGGAGCATGGCGTGCCAGTCCGTGTCCCGCGCGTCGGTGGCCGCCCACAGCGTCACCGACAGCGGTCCCGTCACCTCGACGTCCCGCGCCAGCGGGGCCGTGGTGTAGACCAGGATGTCGCCCCGCTCCGCCTCCAGCCGGCCGTACTCCTCGTTGAGGTTCAGCTCCAGCTCGCGCGGGTCCACGACGTACGGCGTGGGGTTGCCGGGATCGTAGCTGAAGGTGTCCGCCGGCTCGGCGCGCGGAGGCACCGTGTCCAGCGAGCCGTCGCCCGCCGTGGTGTTCGCCGCGCCCCGCGAATGCAGGTAGAACCTCGTCCACCGCGTGCGCGCGAGCGGCCATGCGCGCTCCTTCCGCCACGCGTTGTCGCCCATGATGAACAGATCCACCGGCGGCTCCGTGTCCACGCCGTTCGCGACCCCCCGGAGGTAGTGGTCGAACCAGCGCAGCGCCAGCTCGTCCTGGGAAACGTACACCGCGTCGCCGAAGTCGCCGTTCAGGAGGTCGGGGGTCCCGCGGTGGCTCCACGGTCCCAGGACCATCCGCTCGAACGGGTGGTGCGGCGCCCCGCCCAGCGCGACGAAGTTGGTCGTCGTGCCGTTGCCGTCGTCGTCGAACCATCCCGAGATGCTCAGCACCGGCACCGTCACCCCCGGCACCCGCGACTGGTAGGCGACGCTGCGCCAGTAGTCGTCCACCCGGGGGTGGCTCATCCAGTCGTCCCAGTACGCGTTCGGCCCGCACCCCAGCGCGGCAGGCATCCGCGCCACCGGCAGCGTCCGCAGCCCCTGCTCGATGTCGAGGTGCGAGATGTCCTGGTTGGTCTTGCCGCTCACCAGGCACGCCCAGGCCACGCTCGCCACCGCGAAGTTCATGTTCCAGTACGGCACGTTGAGCCACGGGTCGGGTGGCGAGACGATCGGCACGATGGCGGCCAGGTGCGGCGGGTGCCGCACCGCGGCGAACCACTGCGTCCAGCCCACGTACGAGCCGCCGAGCATGCCGACCTTGCCGCTCGATCCCGGCAGTGCCGCCGCCCACTCCACCGCGTCGTAGCCGTCGTCGTCCTGGCCGACGAGGTCGCGGAACGTGCCCTCGGAGCCGAAGCGGCCGCGCACGTCCTGCGACACGAAGATGTACCCGCGCACCGCAAAATAGCGCCCGTCGTTGGCGCCGCTGCGGCGGCCGTACGGCGTCCGCTCGAGGATCACCGGGAACGGCCCGGCGCCCCCCGGCCGCACCACGAGACTCATGAGCACGGTGCCGTCGCGCGCCCGCATCGGGACGGCCGTGTCCACCGTGAAGCCGAAGGCGGAATCGGACAGCGGGCCCGGCCACAGGCGGTAGCGCGGGACGTAGTGCGGCGGCGTGGCTCGCCGGACCATCCAGATCGGCGCCAGCGGGCGGCCGCCGGCCACCACCTGCGCGACGACGGTGTCGCCGCGGAGCACCCCGGCGAGCGTCACGCTCTGACCGGCGACGGCGAGGAAGACGGAGTCGCCCTCCACCCGGGCGGACGCGAAGGCGGCGGCGGTCTCGCCCGTCCTCAGGCGCACGACCCCGCCGGCCGAGTCGGCGGGCAGGTGCGCGAACGCCGGAGCCTGGTGAGCGAGGCGGCCCTGCCAGAAGTCCCAGTCGCCGGCGAGCCGCGGCGGGTTCTGCGCGGCCAGGGCGGCGGGCACCAGGAGTGCGGCCAGCGGGAGCAGTTTCGGCATCGGTCGGCTCGGGTGCGACGTTGAGGTTCGGGCTACGCGCCGGCGCTCGGGAACGTCGCCAGCAGCCAGCGCTTCCACCGCGCGTGACGCTGCGTCGCCAGGACGAACGGCCGTTCCCGCACGGCCTCCTTGGCGCGGAGGATCGCGAGCACGCCGCGCCGCTCCCCGGCGTCCCACCGGCCGAGGTCGGGAATCAGGGCGGCGACCGGCGCCAGGCGGCCGGGCACGGTCCCGGCGCCGAGGGCGCGCGCCACGGCGTGGGCAAAGGCCTGCACGGCCCGGGCGCGGTCGCCCCCGTGGCGCAGCCGGACGGCGCGGGTGACGGCGAGGCCCACCCTCCGCACCTCCACGTCGCGGAACGCGTCGACGGCGCTCCCGTCGGTGGCGAGGACCATGTCGCTGCGCGCGAGGCGCCGCAGCACGACCGGCGAGCTGCGCGCGCCCGCCCGCCGCGCGAGCCGCGCCCGCTCCGCCTCGGCGTCGCTCCGCACCGCGGGCGCCAGGGAGCGGAACCCCAGCTTGTAGTAGAACCAGAACGACCCGGCTTCGATCCCCTCGGGGTTCTGGTGGCCGATCTGGTAGCGCCGCATCACGAACCTGCGGGCCCCGAAATGATGGTGGAACACGGCGCAGAACCGGTCGAATACGTACGGCGACTCCCCGCCGCGGTAGGTCGGGAAGATGTTGATCCCGATGTCGGCGCGGTCGAACAGCAGCACGGCGTAACCGTAGCCGATCGGCACCCCGTTCTTCACCAGCAGGGCTCCGTAGTCGCTCTCCAGGGTGAGCCGCAGCGCCGGCACGAGGCCGATCACGTAGATCTCGAGTCCGCGGCCGGCGTCCACCCGGTACACCTCGCGGCGGTGTCCGTGGACGATGACGTGGAACTCGCGCTCCCGCTGGGACAGCGCGGCGCGCGCGGCGTCGATGACGCGGTCCGCCCGCCCGGGCGCGAGCAGCGCCAGGGGGCCGGGCGGGCGGAGCACCTCGCGCCGGAAATCCGCCGGCCGCTCGGACCGCAGCGTGCGGTGGAAGAACGGCCGGGCCGGCAGCCGTGCGTGCGTCACGCTGTCGCGGCAGCCGGCCAGGTCCCAGCGGACCGGGAGGTTGAGCTGCTCGAACAGGTGGGCCTCGAGCGGCGGCGGGAGCCGCTGGGCCGCCAGCACGTCCAACAGCCACGCCAGGTCGTTCCGGCGATCCGGGCCCTTCGCCGCGCGGATCCACTCCCACGACGGGACGTCGTCGTCGTCCAGCCCCTCGTTCTCGGCCCACGCCACGACCAGGGAGAGCAGCGCCGCGACGTCGTCCCACGCCCGCCGCCGGTACGCCGGCCAGTCCACGTCGACCGAACGGCCGTAGCGCCCGCGCAGCCAGCGCGTCATGGCGTAGTTGAAGGGGTAGTGGTAGGTGGTGCCCGCGATGCCGGTGTTGCGCAGCTCGAGCGCGTGGGGGGCGGCGCGGCGCTCGAAGCCGGCCAACTCGCGCTCCGCGCGCCTCAGCTCGGTCGCATTGCGCGGGAAGGCGCGCTGGAAGCACAGCCGCTCGTGACGCGCCAGCAGCGCGTCGGCCGACGCCACGCTACGCGCACTCCCGCTCGACCACCGCGCGGAACAGGCCGGCCAGCCGGCGCGTGACCGGGCGCTCGGCGGGGAGCTTCCGGCCGTCGAGGCAGTCGATGGGCACGACGTCGTAGACGGTGCTGGTCAGGAACAGCTCGTCCGCGTCCCCCAGCTCGGTGGCGAACACCGGCGTCTCGCGGCACGGGATGCCGTGCTCGCGGCACAGGTCGAGCACCACGGCCCGGGTGATGCCCGGGAGGATGTAGTTCGACAGCGGCGCCGTGCGCACCTCGCCGTCGAATACCGCGAATACGTTGCTCAGCGACCCCTCGAGCACCACGCCGTCCCGCACGAACAGCCCCTCGTGCGCCCCGAGGTCCCGGGCGCGCTGGGCCGCGAACGAGTTGGGCACGAGCGACGTCACCTTGATGTCGCAGCGCGACCACCGCACGTCCGGCTCGAGGACGGTGACCGCGCCCGGGTCCGCCAGCGCGGGGTTCGGCTTGAAGGCCCACGCCATCGCGAACACCGTCGGCTTCGTCTCCGGCGGCGGGAACAGGTGCGACCGGGGCGCCGCGCCGCGGGTGATCTGCAGGTAGATCAGCGCGTCGCCGGTCAGGCCGTTCTTCGCGAGCAGCTGCGCCGGCACCGCTTCCAGCGGCGTGAGGTGCGCCCCGATGCGCATCTTGGCGCAGCTGGACGCGAGGCGCGAGAAGTGCTCGGCCAGGAGGAAGATCTTGCCGTTGTACGCGCGGATCACCTCGTACACGCCGTCGCCGTAGGTGAACCCGCGGTCCAGCGGGCTGATGAGCGCCCGGTCGTCCGGCAGGTACTGCCCGTTGAGGTAGACGGTGCTCATGGGGTTGAACCTAGCGCCCGCGCTAGCGGCGCCGCCAGATGGTCCACTCGTCCACGACCTCCTCGCCCCGCACCACGTGGTAGCGGTCGAACAACGCCGCGGTCAGGCACGAGTGGTTGGGCAGGATGCGCAGCTTCTCCCCGATCGCCAGCCGTCCCTCCACGTCCCGCGGGGCGAAGGCGCCCACCAGGCCGTGCTCCTGGGAAACCCCGAGCACCTGGAGCCGCGGGTCGAGCCCGTGACCCGCGAGGCCGGTCAGCACCGGCCCCAGGCCCCGGGCCAGCGCCGAATCGTGCGGCCCCGGGTCCTTCGAGAGGGCCAGGGCGCCGGCGTCCACCACGGCGTGGCCGGCGCCCGGCTGGTGCGACACCACGCTCGCCAGCACCGTCACCGCGCACTCGTCCGCGTCGCACACGCCGCCGGCGAGCTGCATGAAGTCGTGGAAGGCGTAGTTCCCGGGCCGGACCTCGCCGACGCCGTCGAGCCGCTCCACGGCCGACATCGCCGGGGTGGAGCCCACGCTCACCGCACCCGGCGGCACACCCTCCCGCTCGAGCCGGGACGCGAACTCGACCATCGTCGCCCGCTCCCGCTCGGCGATCGCCGCCCGTTCGGCGCGGGTGGCGGCGGCGTAGCTGTGGCCCGCGTGGGTGAGGATCCCGTCGAACGCCGCGCCGGCCTCGCCGGCCAACGCGCGGGCGACCGCGAGGCCGGCCGCCGAGCGCGGGTCGACGCCGGAGCGGTGGTGGCCGGTGTCCACCTCGAGCCACGCGTGCACCACGGTGCCGGCGGCCCGCGCCGCCCGGCCGAGCGCCGCCACCGCTTCGGCGGAATCCACGGTGACGCGCAGGGTGATCCGGCGGGCGAGCGCGATCACCTCGTCCAACCGGGCGAGCACCAGGGGAAACGCCCAGGTGACGTCGTCGAAGCCGCCGTCGGCGAACGCGGCGGCCTCCGGCAGGGTGGCGACCGTGATGCCGCGCGCGCCCCGCGCCCGCTGCATCCGGCCGACCTCCAGGCACTTGTGCGTCTTGACGTGCGGCCGCAGGGCGACGCCGAGCGCGCGGGTGCGCTCGGCCATGCGGTCGAGGTTGCGCTCGAGGACGTCGAGATCGAGAAGGAGCGCGGGCGTCGGCAGGTCGCCGACACGCGAACGGCGCGGCATCAGTCGAAACTGACGCCGCGCCGCGGAAAGCTCAATGGGCTACTTCGCGAAGCCGCTCGGCATCTGCAGCAGGAAGTACTTGTTGCCGTCCAGATCCTCGAAGTTCGCCACGATGCCGCCCCACCGCTCCTTGCGCGGCTTCAGAGAGAACCGGACCTTCTTCTTCGCCAGCTGCCGGTAGGTCTTCTCGATGTCGTCCACCTGGAAGCTCACCCCGGTCCGCACCCCGATCAGCTTCTTGGCCTGCCGGTTCCAGGGCGTCGTGAGGGAGAACGTCGTCCGCCCCGCGCCACAGTCGAAGCACACCCAGTCGTGCTTCCGATCGTAGAAGCAGAGCCGCAGGCCCACCTTGTCGCGGAAGAACCGGAGTGACTTGGCCAGGTCGGTGACGACGACGGTGACGTTGCCGAGCTGCGTGATCATGGCTGCCTTCCCGGCCTCTAGAGGAGCTTGCGCTCGTGCGCCGCCCGCTCCAGCTCTTCCCGGAACTTCGGGTGCGCGATGTCGATGAGGGCGCGGGCCCGCTGCCGCACCGTCTTGCCGAACAGGTACGCCGATCCGTACTCCGTCACCACCCAGCGCACGTCGGCGCGCGTCGTGACCACGCCGGCGCACGGCGCCAGGCACGGGGTGATGCGGGACAGCTGGCCGCTCTTCGCGGTCGAAGGCAGCGCGATGATCGGCTTGCCGCCGCGCGAGCGGGACGCGCCGCGGATGTAATCGGTCTGGCCGCCGAACCCGCTGTAGAAGATCGCGCCGATCGAATCCGAGGAGACCTGGCCCGTGATGTCGATCTCGATCGCCGAGTTGATGGCCACCATGTTGTCGTTCTGCGCGATGACGAACGGATCGTTGGTGTAGGAGGTGGGGTGCAGCTCCACCACCGGGTTGTCGTGCACGAAGTCGAACAGCCGCTGGGTCCCGAGCATGAAGCCGGAGATCACCTTGCCGCGGTGCAGCGACTTCCGCTCGCCCGTCACCACGCCCGCCTCGATCAGGTCCACGATGCCGTCGGCGAACATCTCGGTGTGCACGCCCAGCGCCCGCCGGTCCGTGAGATCCCGGAGCACCGCGTCCGGAATCCCGCCGATCCCCATCTGCAGCGTGTCGCCGTCGTCGATCAGCTCCGCGACGTTGTGCGCGATCGCCTCGGTGATCTCGTCACCCGGCTCCGTGTGCAGCTCCATCAGCGGACGCGACGTCTCGACCACCGCGTTGAGCTGCCGCACGTGCACGAACGCGTCGCCGTGCACCCGCGGCATCTTCTCGTTCACTTCGGCGATCACGTGCCGCGCGTGCCGCGCCGCGTCGAGCGTGTGGTCCACGCCGACGCCGAGCGAGCAGAAACCGTGGGCGTCGGGCGGGGAGACCTGGATCAGCGCGACGTCGATCGGCAGCGTGCCGTCGCTGAACAGGCGCGCGATCTCGCCCAGGAAGATCGGCGTGTAGTCGGCCCGGCCCTCGTTCACGGCCTTGCGCGCGTTGGCGCCGATGAACATCGCGTTGTGCCGGAAGTGCCCTTCCATCTCCGGCGTCATGTGCGAGGCGTGCCCCATCGTCAGCAGGTGCACCACCTCCACGTCCTTGAGCGAGGGCGCCCGCGCGGACAGCGCGTCCACCAGCGGCTCCGGCACCGCGCAGCCCGGGTGGATGTAGACCCGGTCGCCGCTGCGGACGACCTTCACCGCCTCCTCGGGCGTGCAGATCAGGGAGCGGTAGAACTCCGACCACGTGGTGCGTGGATGCGGAGCGACGCTCACCGGCGCGACAGCCGACATGGTGCCTCTCTCGTGGCGACGACGCGATGCGCTCACGATGGAGCGTAACCGCAATTTCTGTGCTCGGAAACGACGCCACGGCGCGCGCCGCGCAGCGGCGACTCGAACGCTCGTTCGAGGGTCAGGGCCAGCGTCACTGCCACTCCCCCGCGACCGCGGATTTCGCCCCTGCCGGACGCTCGACGTGGATCACGCGCCGGTAGGTCGTGCCGTTCACGGTGACGGAGAGGACGTAGTCGCCGGGATCCACCAGCGTCGCGCCGCCGGCGCCACCGAACGGCCCGCCGCCGCCCCGGCCCGCCCGGAAGCCCGGCGGCGGCTCGTACGAGCCGGGCTCGCCCGGCTCGGGGTCGCGGCCGGCCGCCAGCGCGCGCCCGCGCTCGGTCGTGTCGCCGCGCCACGCGGCGGCCAGGCTGTCGTGCACCACCTTCGAGCGCGCCGCGGCCAGCAGGCTGTCCCGCCGAGCCGCCGGTCCCAGGGGTGTCCGGTTCTTCCGGAGATCCCAGGTCACCCAGTGGAAGCCCGGCGCGCCGCTCCCGCGGAAGGTCCGCACGGTGTCGCCCAGCGGTCCGGTGACCACGAACTGAAGGGTATCCGAGCGCTGGCGCCGCTGCTCCGGCTCGGCCGTTGGACGCGGCTCGTCGTCCTGCGCGCCGGGCTCGGCCCCTTGGTCCCCGCCGCCCGGCTCGGCCGGCGGGGACGTGTCGGCCACCGCCGCCGTTCCGCCGGGCAGCCGGTACGCGATGCGCGCGCCGAAGGGAGGATTGGCGGCGTCGAACTGCTTGTTTCCCGACCAGAACTGGCCGGTACGCTCGTTGTAGAGCAGGGCCGAATCCACCGTGAAGAGGTGGAACGGCGCGGCCAGGATCGAGTCGCTCAGCTCCTCGAGCGGGCCGATGTCCATCGTCCAGAGGCTGCGGCCGTGCGTGGCGGCGACCAGCACGCGGTCGCGCGGGTGGATCGCGAGGTCGTGCACCGGCACCGTGGGCATCTGCCGGTCGAGCACGTGCCACGTGGCGCCGGTGTCGAAGGAGACGAACGGCGCCTGCTCGGTGCCGAGGAACAGCAGGTTGCGGCGCCGCGGGTCCTCGCGGATGACGTGCACGAAGGTGGCGGGTGGCAGGGTCGCGGCGAGGCTCCGGAAGCTGCGGCCGAAGTCGGTGGTGACGTAGACCCAGGGGCGGTCCACGTCGTCGCGGTGGCCGTCGAACGTCACGTAGCAGGTCGCGCTGTCGAAGTGCGACGGCTCGACGCGGCTGACCCACGTCCGGGCCGGCACGCCGGGAAAGCGGCCGGTGAGGTTGGTCCATGCGACGCCGTCGTCGGTCGTGAGCAACACGTTGCCGTCGTCGGTCCCCACCCACAGGATCCCGGCCCGTACCGGCGACTCGGCCACGGTGGTGATCGTGCCGTGCGTCTCCGCGCCGGTCACGTCGCGCGTGATGCCGCCGCTGGTGCGGGTGCTGAGCCTGATGCGGGTCGAATCGCGGGTCGAGAGGTCCTCGCTGATCGGGGCCCAGTGGTCGCCGCGGTCCACCGACTTGTAGAGGCGGTTCCCGCCGAGGTAGAGCGTGCGTGGGTTGTGCGGCGAGAGGAAGAACGGCGTGGACCAGTTGAACCGGGGCCGGTTCAGCGAGTCGGCCACGATGCGGGCCTGGTACGCCGCGACGGCGCGCTGCGCCTCGGGCGTGGCCGGCGCGGTCGTGTCGCCGCGCGCGATGAGGACCGAGTCCTCGAGGAGCCGCGACAGCGGCCCCTTGACCGGCCGGACCGGCTTGCGGGTCCAGGTCTGGAGATCGAGCCGCGAGATGCTGCCGCCCTGCGACTCCGCGTACACCGTGTTCGGATCGGTGGGATCCACGGCCGCGTAGAAGCCGTCGCCGCCGTCCACGTTGAACCAGTCCTGGCTGACGATCCCCGCCCGCCGGTTGGTGCGGCTCGGCCCGCACCACGAGCCGTTGTCCTGCAGGCCGCCGCAGATCCAGAACGGCTGCTGCATGTCGAGCGCGATCGCGTAGAACTGGCCCACCGGCATCTGCATGATCGCGTCGTAGCTGCGGCCCCGGTCGTACGTGACGGCCAGCCCGCCGTCCTCGCCCACGATGTAGTGGTCCGGGTCGTCCGGGTCGCTCCAGAAGGCGTGGTAGTCCACGTGCACGCTCTCGCCCACGCGGCGCGGGGTCCGGCCTCCGTCGTTCGAGAAGTACAGCTCCGTGCCCATCCAGTAGACGCGGTCGGGATTCCTCGGGTCCACGCGCACCTGCGAGAAGTAGAACGGCCGGTCGTCGTCCGGGTTCATCTTCTCCCAGGTGGCGCCGCCGTCGCTGGTGCGGTACAGACCCGACTGGAGGCGCTGCCGCTTGGACGTGTCGGCCACGAAGCCGCGGCGCAACGATTCCGGGTTCGGGTTGGAGTCGGCCTCGACCATGGCGTAGACCACGTGCGGGTTGCTCGGCGCCACGGCGATCCCGATGCGGCCGAGGGTGGTGCCGGGGAATCCGGCGCCGCGCACCCGCTGCCACGTGGCGCCCGCGTCGGCACTCTTCCACAGGGCGGAGCCCGGGCCGCCGCTCTGCAGCGAGTAGGGCGTCCGCTGCCGCTCCCACGACGCGGCCCAGAGCACCTGGCGGTTCGACGGGTCGATCGCGACGTCCACGAAGCCGGCGCGGTCGCTGACGAAGTTCACGTTCTTCCAGGTCCTGCCGCCGTCGGTGGTCTTGAACAGGCCGCGCTCCCGGTTGGGGCCCCACGCGTGGCCGAGCGCCGCGACGTACACGACGTCGGGATCGGCCGGATCGATGGCGATGCGGCCGATCTGCCGCGTGTCCTCGAGCCCCATGAAGGTCCACGTCCTGCCCGCGTCGGCCGACTTGAAGATCCCGCCGCCGGGAGAGATCGAGTTGCGCGAGTCGGCCTCGCCGGTGCCCGCCCACACGACGCTGGTGTCGCTCGCGGCCATCGCCAGGGCGCTCACGGTCGAGACCCTCTCGTGGTCGAACACCGGCGCCCACGTGACGCCCGCGTTCACGGTCCGCCACAGTCCGCCGGACGCGAACCCCACCAGGATTTCCTTCGGGTTGCGCGGATTGCCGATCACCGCGCTCACCCGGCCGCTCATGTTGGCGGGGCCGATGGCGCGCCACGAGAAGGCGGCGAGCACGGTCGTGTCGGGGTGCGTGACCTGCGCTCGGGCCGCGGCCAACGGACAGAGCAGGAGGAGCGGGAACACGACCAGGGCGCTGCGCATGGGGCCGACCTTGGTTGGGGACGGTGGGAGCCGGAAAGATCGCGGCGGGGCGCGGTGCGCGGCCAGCCCCGGAGCTACGGCCCGGCGGCCCGGGACGTTGGCGGCGGGAGCGCCACCCGTCCCCGCCCCCGGCCGCCCGGGCCGGAAGGGCCGCCGCAGGCCGCCATTGCCCCGCCGGCGCCGGCCGAGTCACACTTCCGGCCATGGACCCCATCCTGAGCTACGAGCTGCTGCGGAGCTTCACCACGCCGGTGGTGGCGATCACGGCCGAGCGCGACGGCAAGCGCAACGGGATGATCTCCGACGCGGCCGCGCGCGCGTCCATCGTCCCGGACGTGCCTCGGCTGATGATCCTGGTGCACAAGTTCAACTACACCCACGACATGATCTTCGAGACGGGCCGCTTCGCGGTGCACGCGCTGCACCGGGCGCAGCTCGAGCTGGTCGAGCGGCTTGGCTTCGAGTCCGGGCGCGACCGGGACAAGCTCGCCGACGTGCCGCACCGGCTCGGCACCCTCGGCTGCCCGATCCTCGAGGACTGCTGGGCCTGGTTCGAGTGCCGCGTGATCAACGTGATGGACACCGGCAGCTCGACCTGCTTTCTCGGCGACGTCGTCGAGCTGGGGCGCGGGCCCGGGAAGGAGATCCTGACGCCTGGCTACATGCGGGCCAACCTGCCGGAAGGGTTGCGCGAGATCTACCTCACCAAGCTGGCCGCCGCGCAGACGTGGGCGCGGGAGAGGAGTGGGGACGTGAGGGCTGTGGTGTGGCGGGACCTGGAGCGCCCAAGGCCCAAACCCTGAACCTCAGCCGGCGGCCGCCTTCCGGATGAGTGCCCATGCCTGCTGGACGTGGCGGCGCTCGGTGCGCAGGTTGCCGATCGCGACCCTGATCACCAGCCGGCCCCGGAGGCGGGTGGGCGCGAGGAACACCGAGCCCGCGGCGTTGACCTCGTTGATGACCCGCTCGTTGAAGCGATCCTGCTCCTCGCCGGTCGCACCGCGCACCGCCCGGCAGCACACCACGCTGAAGGGCACCGGCGCCGACAGCTCGAAGCCCGGCTCGGCCCGCACCCATCCCGCCAGCTCCTGCGCCAGCGCGCAGTGATGGCGGATGCGCTCGCGAATCCCCGCGACCCCGAAGGCACGGATCACCATCCACAGCTTGAGGGCCCGGAACCGGCGCCCGAGCTGGATGCCGTAGTCCATCAGGTTCGTGACGCCCTCTTCGTCGGTGCGCAGGTAATCCGGCACCAGCGAGAAAGCGTTCCTGAGCGACGCGGCCTCGCGCACCAGCAGCACCGAGCAGTCCACCGGCGTGAACAGCCACTTGTGGGGGTTCACGACGACCGAGTCCGCCTGCTCCATCCCGTCGAACAACGGGCGGAACTCGGGACAGATGGCCGCCGCGCCGCCATAGGCGGCATCCACGTGGAGCCAGATGGCCTCGCGGCGGCACACGGCAGCGATGGCCTGCACGGGGTCCACGCTGGTGGTGGAGGTGGTGCCGGTGGTCGCCACCACCGCGATGGGCAGGCGTCCGTGGATGCGGTCCTCGGCGACCATCGCCTCGAGCGCGAGCGCGTCCATCCGGAACTCGGCGTCCACCGGCACCTTGCGGAGGTGGTCGAGGCCGAGGCCGAGCGCGATCACGGCCTTGTCCACGGACGAGTGCGCCTGCTCGCTCGCGTAGACGACGAGCGGGGGCACGTCGGCCCGGCCGGCCATGCCCCGCTCGCGGATCTCGAGGCCCGGGGCGCGGTCGCGCGCGGCGGCGAGCGCCAGGAAGGTGGATACGGAGGCGGTGTCGTTGATGTGACCGCGGAACGGCTCCGGCAATCCGATCATCTGGCGCAGCCAGTCGGTGACGACCTCCTCGAGCTCGGTCGCGGCGGGGCTGGTGCGCCACAGCATCGCGTTGACGTTGAGCCCCGCGGCGAGCGCCTCGCCCAGGATGCCGGGTCCCGAGCCCGTGATGCCGAAGAAGGCCATGAAGCCGGGGTGGTTCCAGTGCGTGACGTTGGGCTCGATGACGCGGCGGTAGTCGTCGAGCACCCGATCGAGGGGCTCGGGGTCCTTCGGCGGCACGGCGGCGAGCAGGGCCCGCACGTCGCCGGGACCCACCTTGGGCAGCACAGGATAGTCGCCGACGTGGTCCAGGTAGTCGGCGACGAGGTCGGCGACGCGGTGCATGGCGCGGCGAAACTCGGGTCCGGGAAGGTCCCCGGTTGACGGGTTGGACATGAGGCGAACATACCTCCACCCACTGTGAGAGGTGAGAGGTAAGGGGTGAGACGGTGAAGTGAGAGGTGAGAAGCGAAAGTGAGAGGTGAGCCTCACCTCTCGCTTGAACGTCTCACTTCTCGCACCTCACCCCACACCGCCGCCTTGCGACGATGCCGTGCCCGCCGGCATCTATCTGTCGACCGGACCGAGGATCTCCCATGCGCACTCCGCTCCTCGCCCTCCTCGCCCTCGCCGCAGCCGCCACCCCGCTCGCCGCCCAGGACGCCTCGCGCCCCGCCATCGAGCGGCTGGCCGCCGCGAACGCCGCCCTGCAGCGCCTCACGGCCGCGCATCCCGGCGCCCTCTGGCCCGGCTTCCGGCCCGAGACGATCCCGGTCCTGTACGTGGTGCCGGAGCGGGGCATCCTGCTCGTGAATTGGGGACCGGGAGCGCCGCCCGAGGGGTTCGCGTCCGTCCCCGGCGTGGACGGCGCCGCATGGCAGCCGGCCGCCCTCCGCACCGCGGCCAGCACCGGCACGACGCTCGGCGGCCGGCCGGTGGCACAGGTGTTCGTCTTCCCGGACGCCTCCGAGGCGCTGCTCGTGGGGACGACGGCCCACGAGGCCTTTCACGTGTTCGAGCGCTCCGTCGCGCGCGACGAACGGAAGTTCGGTTCCGGCGAGAACGCGTTCCTGGTCAGCAGCTACCCCGTCTTCGATCCCGTCAACGAAGCCGGCTGGGCGCTCGAGGGCCGGCTGCTGAGCCGGGCCCTGGCCGCGCGCACCGGTGCGGAGCTGCGCGAGCGGACCCGCGAGTTCGTCGCCGCGCGGGAAGCCCGGCACCGCACGCTCGGGAGTCAGTTCGCCGAGTTCGAGACGATGGCGGAGCTGAACGAAGGGCTCGCGGAGTACGTGCTGGTCCGCTCGCTGGAGCTGGCGTCGAGCGATCCGGCGTTCCCCTGGCGCGCGGGTGCCGAGGCCGAGGTGGACCGGCACCGCGTCCGCCTCGACAGTCTCACGGCCGACGTGCGCCAGTCGCTGCGGCTCCGCTTCTACCAGACGGGGCCGGCGATGGGTCTGCTGTTGGACCGGCTGGCCGGGCCGGCCTGGCGCGCCGATCTCGAGCGGCGCGACCTGACCCTGCTGGACGAGCTGGCCGAGGCGTCGGGCTATCGGGACCCGGAGCGGGCGTTGCGGGCGCGAGCGGCGCGCGCGGTGGACACGGCGGCGCTCGGCCGGAGCGCGGCGGCGGGCGTCGCGCGGCTGCGCGCCATCCGCCGCGCCCAGGTGGACAGCATCCTCGCCCCGGCGGGGCTCAGGATCGTGCTGCGCGCCGATTCCCTGCCCGGCCGGCGGTTCGGCCTGTGCGGGATCGATCCGCAGAACCTGCTGCAGGTGGACGCGACCGTGCTGCTGCACACCCGCTGGGTGCGCGCGTGCGGCGGCGGCCTCGACGCCGAATTCACGTCCCCCGCGGTCCAGGACCGGGGGGCGGGAACGTTCATGGCGGTGGTGGGAGCGGAGGACTCGGTGCGCATCACGGCGGCGGGCGCCCCGCTCGCCGTCGCGGAGGGTCAGGCGGTCGCGCGCGACGACCTGAAGATCGAGGCGCCTGGATTGAGCCTCACGGCCGAGCGCGCGATCGTCGCGCGGCGGGCGGGCCGCCTGGAGATCGTGCCCGTGGCGAAGTGAGCGGCGAGACGCTCACGTCTCGCACTGCGCCGCCGCGTACCCCGCCATCGCGCTGGTGAGCGGCAGCGTGATCAGCACCATCACGGCGGCAGCGAGGAACGGCGTCCCGTACCCGAACTGGTCCATCGCGTAGCCCGCCGCGACCGGAAACGCGACGCGTGACACGCCACCGAAGGTCTGCTGCACGCCCATGTACAGTCCCCGGTCCGTCCCGGGCACCACCTGGGAGAGCAGCCCGGTCACGCACGGGAAGAGAAACGCCGTGCCCAACGGCATCAGCGTCATCGACGCCATGAGCACCGGGTAGCTCCGCGCGACCGAGAGCAGGCACAGGCCCGCGGCCAGCAGCCCGATCCCCAGGCGCGACAGGCGCGCCTCACCCAGACGGCCGAGCACCCAGCCCAGCAGGCCGGCGCGCGCGATGACGCCCATGGCGCCGAAGTACATGAAGAAGTAGCCGATGGTGTGCTCGGTCACGCCGAGACGCGCCGAGAGGAGCAGCGGCATCGTGGGTCCCGTCCCGTAGAAGGCACCGATCGCGATGGCGTAGATCCAGATGAGCCGCGACGCCGGTTCGCGCGGGTGCGAGAGCACGCGCCGGAGCGCCACGGCGCCCGTGCGGGAGGCGGCGCGGATGGCACCCGGGGGGCGCATCTCCCTCGACTCCCGCAGGAATCGCCAGGCGAACACCGCGATCAGCGTCGCCAACGCCGCCGCCGCCAGGCCCGGCGCCCGCTGGCCGCCGGCCTGGTCGAGAATCGATCCGAAGGCGGGACCCACGACCGCACCGAGGCTCGTCACCGCCGACAGCCACCCCAGGCTCCTGGTCCGCTGGTCCGGGGGCGTGGCGTCGGCGACGTACGCCTGCACCACGCCGATCGTCCCGCCGCCCATCCCCTGCACCACCCGCGAGAGCAGCAGCAGCCACACCGAGCCCGCGAAGGCGAACACCGCGTACGCCACGGCCGAGAGCGCCAGGCCGGCGATGATCATCGGCCGGCGCCCGTAGCGGTCGGACGCGCGGCCCCACAGCGGCGCCATCGCGAGCTGCGCGACCGAGAACGACGACACGAGCACGCCCACGAGGAGGGCGGTGGCGCCGTACTCCTTGGCGTAATACGGCAGGAGGGGCAGCACGAGGGCGAACCCCACCATGTCCACGAACGCGGTGATGAACAGGACTACGAGTTTGGCCATTGGGAAGGCCCACAATGTCGGGGGGCCGTCTCGCGAAGGCAAGGGACGCGGACTAATGTTAGACCCATGAACGAGGGTGTCAGTTTCAGGATCCGGCCGGCCGGTCCGAACGACGCGCCCATGCTCGCCAAGCACCGCGTCGAGATGTTCCGGGACATGGGCCAGATCGCCGACGAGAGCACGGCCGCGGAGCTGCGGTCCGCGACCGAGCCCTTGATCGGGGAGTGGGTGGCCGCGGGGAGCTACCTCGGCTGGCTGGCGGAGCCCGTCACGCGGCCCGGGCTGGTGGTGGGCGGCGCCGGCATCCAGCTGCGGCCCATGCTCCCGCGGCCGGGGCGGGACGGACCGGGCGTGCTCGCCGGCGCCGAGGCCTACGTGATGAACGTGTTCGTCGAGCGGGCCTGGCGTCGCCGTGGCGTCGCCGCGCTGCTGATGGAGCACGTGCTGGGCTACGTGCGCGAGCGCCGGCTCCGGGTGGTCACCCTGCACGCCTCCGACGAGGGCCGGCCCCTGTACGAGCGGCTCGGCTTCGCCCCGACCAACGAGATGCGGCTGCGCTGAGGGGAAAACGCCGCCGGCCCCCGTGGGGCGGGGGCCGGGCGGTGGCCGCGCGCGTGCGCGGCGTCGCTACGCGGAGCGGACGCTCACCCGCACTCGCTGTACCCGCAGACGTGGCACTTCACGCACCCCTCCGCGAACTCGAGCTGCGAGCCGCAATCGGGGCAGGCGCCGAGCAGGTTCGGCACGTGGGCGTCGCTGCGCATGCCCTGCGTGCCATCGGCCTCCACGCCGGCCGCCGCAGGACGCGCGACGCCCGCCGGAGCCGGCGACACCAGCAGGTCCTGCTGCACCCCTTCGTGTTTCTCCTGCATCCACTTCTCGATGGCGATGCCGATGGCGTCCGGCACGCTCATCACCTTGTTGGGGCCGAGCCCGATGACGCGGTCGCTGCTGATCCCCCGCAGCTGGCGGTGGATCTCCGCCATCGGGATCCCCGACCGCAGCGACAGCGAGATCAGCCGGCCGATGGCTTCGACGTCGGCCATCAGGGGCGCGCCGGCCTTGCCCAGCGAGATGAACACCTCGAACGGCTGGCCGCGCTCGTCCTCGGTGATCGTGACGTACGCGGTGCCGAGCGGCGTCTCGATGCGGCGCGTCATGCCGCGCAGCAGGTCGGGGCGCGAGCGCTTGAGCCGCCGCTGCGCGTTCTCCGCCTCCGACTCGTGCAGCTGGCGGCGCACCCGCCCGAGCTCCGCCTCCAGCTCCGCGAGCTGCCCGCGCGCCTCCGCCAGCTCGCGCTCGGCCGCCGGCACCGGGCCGGGGCCGGCGACCGGCGGGACGGAATGGTCGCCCGCCGCCGGCGCGTCGTTCCCGGCCACTTCCTTCGCCGTCTTCCCGGTCGAGAGCACCTGCATCGGCCGGCTGTTGTCGCGGTACACGGTCACGCCCTTGCATCCGAGAGAGTAGGCCTGCTCGTAGATCCGGCGCACGTCGTCCCGGGTCGCCGTCTCGGGGAAGTTGCACGTCTTGCTGATGGCCGAGTCCGTGAAGTCCTGGAAGGCCGCCTGCATCCGGATGTGCCACTCGGGCGTCACGTCGTGCGCGGTGACGAACACGTGCTGGATCAGCTCGGGCACTTCCGGGAAGTGGATGTGGCCTTCCTCGGCGATGCGCTGCATCAGCGCTTCGCTGTACCACCCACCCGCCCTGGCGTACGCGACGAAGTCCTCGTTCACGTCCGGCATCAGGGTGCCGGCCTGGTTCCTGAGGAATGCGACCGCGAACAGCGGCTCGATCCCGCTCGAGCAGCCCGCGATGATCGAGATCGTCCCGGTGGGCGCCACCGTGGTGAGATTGCAGTTCCGGAGCCGGCGCATCGGCCGGATGCGCTCACCCCGCGCGTCCCGCGCGCAGGTGGCCTCCGGGCCCCAGATGCTCCGCTCCCACTCGGAGAAGGTGCCGCGCTGCTCGGCGAGGCGCTCCGACTCGCACTTCGCCTCTTCGTCCACGAACGCCATCACCTGCCGGGCGAACTCCACGGCGGCGTCCGAGTTGTACGGCACGCCGAGCCGCACCAGCATGTCCGCCCACCCCATCACGCCCAGCCCGACGCGGCGGATCCGCTTGGCCAGCTCGTCGATCTCGGGCAGCGGGTACTTGTTCGCGTCGATGACGTTGTCGAGAAAGTGGGTGCACAGGTGCACCGTCTGCCTCAGATCGTCCCACTGGATCGCCTGGTCCCGCACGAACAGGCCGAGGTTGATCGATCCCAGGTTGCAGACGTCGTAGGGCAGCAGCGGCTGCTCGCCGCACGGGTTGGTGGCCTCGTAGGCGCCCAGCTGGGGCACCGGGTTGTACCGGTTCGCGCGGTCGACGAAGAAGACGCCCGGCTCCCCGGTCTTCCACGCGCCGGCCACCACGCGGTCGAAGACCTCGCGCGCGTCGAGCTTGCCCGTCACCCTTCCCGTGCGCGGGTGCCGCAGCTCGTACTTCGTGCCCGCTGCCACCGCCGCCATGAACTCGTCGGTGACCGCCACCGAGATGTTGAAGTTGGTGACTTCGCTGGTGTCGTCCTTGCACGCCACGAAATCGAGGATGTCCGGGTGGTCGACCCGCAGGATCCCCATGTTCGCGCCGCGGCGGGTCCCCCCCTGCTTCACCACGTCGGTCGAGGCGTCGTACAGCTTCATGAAGGAGACGGGCCCGGACGCCACGCCCATCGTGGAGCGCACCACGTCGTTCTTGGGCCGCAGCCGCGAGAAGGCGAACCCGGTGCCGCCGCCCGACTGGTGCACCAGCGCCATCGCCCGCAGCGTGTCGTAGATGCCGCTGGCCCCGTTCGACAGCGCGTCGTCCACCGGCAGCACGAAGCACGCGGAGAGCTGGCCCAGCGGCCGGCCCGCGTTCATCAGCGTAGGGCTGTTCGGCATCCACTTCCGCTCGGCCATCACGCGGAAGAACTCCTCGGCCAGGGCCTCGGCCGCGCCGTCCGAGGCGCCGTAGCTGCGGTCGGGCGCCGCGATGGTCCGCGCCACCCGCCGGAACAGCTCGTCCGGCGACTCCGCCGCCTGGCCCGCCTCGTTCTTCACCAGATAGCGGCGCTCCAGGACCGTGAGCGCGTTGGCGCTCAGCTCGAGCTCGCTGCGTCCTGCCGACTTGCCTGAAACCATGCTCGAAACTCCACAAGCGGACCCGAAGTGGCCCGGCGGTTTGTCCTGGTGCGGTCAGTGAGCTAACCGTTACCGCAGGAAAGAGTTGCGGGGGAGCAATCTAGAGGCCTCTCCGCTGCGCGCCAACACCCCGCGAGAACCCGCGTCGCAGGCCGCTTCCCCGCTATTCACATCACAAAGCTTGCGAAACGGCCTCGGCGCGCGTCACGGCAGCGGCCTGGCGAAGCGTCCTTCGGCGTGCAGACGCGCCAGCGCCACGTAGTGCTCGACCGTCAGCCGGATGCGGGAGCGGAGCGCGTCGTCCACCGGCCGCCGCACCTTGGCCGGCACGCCCATCACGAGCGAGCCTGGCGGGATGCGCATCCCCTCGGGTACCACGGCCCCCGCGCCGATCACCGAGCCCGTGCCGACGTGCACGCCGTTGAGCAGGATGCTCCCCATTCCGATCAGGCAGTCGTCTTCGATGGTGCAGCCGTGGAGGATGCAGCGGTGGCCGATCCCGACGCCGGCGCCGATCGTGCAGGGCACCCCCTCGTCCACGTGCACCATGGTGAGGTCCTGGACGTCGGAGCGCGCGCCCAGCGTGATGGCGTCGATGTCGCCCCGCAGCACGCACTGGTACCAGACGCTCGACTCGGGCCCGAGGCGCACGTCGCCCATGACGTCGGCGCCCGGCGCGATGAAGGCGGTAGGGTGAACTACTGGTGCGCGGGGCGAATGACCACCTGGACCCATGCGCTCACGGGCTGGCCGCCCTTGCGGGCGGGGCTGAAGTGGAAATCCAGGGCCTGGGCGAGCACCTGGGCCTGGAACGCGGTGCACGGCGACGGCCGCGAGGCCGGCACGGCCTGGAGCACATCGCCGGTGCGCGACACGTGCACGTTCAGGGTGAGCAGCGGCAGCGAGGGGCTGGTGCAGCTCGCCGGCACCCCGACGGCGGGCGTGAACTGCGCGACGGGCTTGGAGTCCCAGCACGCGCGGTTCGGGTTCTGGATGCTCACCAGGCCCGCCTCGCAGTCGGGCGGAGCGCCGGGCCTGGCCGGCGTCGCCGAGGCGACCGCGGGCGGCGCCTTGTGCCCGGGCCGCTCGCGCCGCGGCGTCGGCCGAGTCGTGGCGGGGTGTGCCGGCGGCTGCGCGGGCTGCGCGGCCGGTTGGGCCGGCGCCGGCTCCTTCGCCGCGGGCTGGGCAGGCGGGGGCGCCGGCGTCACCGCCGCGGCGCCGGTGCTCTCCGGCCGCGCGGCCGGGGCCTTGGCGCTGTCCGGCGCCACCGCGGCGACGTGGTTCGTATCGGCGGAGGCGACGCTCGCCGGGGCCTTGTGGAGCACCAGGAAGTAGTAGGCCGCGAGCGCCGCGACGACGACCACCAGCCCGCCGACCGCCAGCAGCGGCCCCCGGCTCGACTTCGCGGGCGCGGGCCGCGGCGGCCGCGGCTTGGGCTTGGCGGCCCTGGCGGCCTCCGCGCTCGTCGCGGCCGGGGAGGCCGGCGGCTTGGGCATCGAGCCCGAGGCACGCGGCAGGGGCGTGGTGGCCTGCGAGGCGATCGTCGCCACGCCGCTCAGCGGCCGCAGCGACTCGGTGGGCCGGGTCGCGACGTCGGCCGACATCGCGGCCGCGACGCCCCCACTGCCCTCCAGCGACGCGACCAGCTCCTCGGCGGTCTGAAACCGGTCGTCGGGCTTCTTGGCCATCATCCGCTGGATGATGGCGAACAGGTCGCGCTGCTCGGCGGTCTCCAGCGGCGGCGTCGGCAGCTCCTCCATGATGTGCTTGTACCCGATGGAGAAGCTGTCCTCGCCGTCGAACGGCACGTGGCCGGTGAGGCACTGGTAGCCGACCACGCCGAGGGAGTACACGTCGCTCCGGCCGTCCAGGGTCTGCGCCCGCGCCTGCTCGGGGCTCATGTAGTGCGGCGTGCCGATGGCCATGCCCGTGCCGGTGAGCCGGGCGCCGGACTGCGCCTTCGCGATGCCGAAGTCGGTCACGATGGCCTGGCCCAGCTCGTCGAACATGATGTTGTCGGGCTTGATGTCGCGGTGCACGATCCCGTGCTTGTGCGCGTACCCCAGCGCCCGACACGCCTCGATGAGCAGCCGCTTGATCTCCGGCACCGGCAGTGCTCCGCGCGCCGAGATGACGCTCGACAGCGGCTTGCCGCGCAGGAACTTCATCACGAAGTAGATGACCCGGCCCGACTTGCCGACCCGGTAGATGGGAATGATGTTCGGGTGCTCGAGCTTGGCGGAGGTGCGCGCCTCGCGCTGGAACCGCTCGACGAATTCGGCGTCGAACGAGAGCGAGAACGGCAGGACCTTGATCGCGACCTCGCGCTCCAGCGCCTTGTCGCGCGCCTTGTAGACGATCGCCATCCCGCCGCGGCCCAGCTCCTTCTCCAGCTCGTACTCGTCCTTCAACGCGTCGCGGACCGCCGTCGAGTCGTCGGCCGCCGGCTGCGCGGCCGTGCCGGCCGCGCCGCCCTGCGTGACGGCGGTCACGTCGAGCCCGCAGTTCGGACAGTACTTGACCGACGAATCGACCTGGTGACCGCACCGGGAACAGAACATGCGCGCTCTCGAACCGGGAAGGTAACGCCGTGAGCGAGGTCAACTTAGGCCCCGCCCGGAGGGAGTGTCAAGGCGCTCGGGAGGTCGTGATCTCGAAGGTCTGCTCGCGCCGCAGCCGCTGGTGCGTGGCGACGTCCTCGAGGTCGAGCCCCAGCACGTAGCGGCCGGGCGAGAGGCCGCTCAGCACGATCTGCTGCCGCACGCGGGCCCGCCCGTCCGCGCCGGTGACCGAGCTGTACTCGAGGTTCGCGCCGCGCCCCCGGCCGAACAGCCGCTGGAAGAACGAGCGGCCGCCCGCGGGCTGCACGCTCACGCGGGTCGCGACGCTCGCGCCCTGCGGCAGTCCGTACAGCTCGTAGTACAGCTCGACGGCGCCGTCGCGCGGGAATCGCGACAGCGGGTTGAGGAGGACGTCGCCGTCCGCCCGCCGCAGCACCAGCCCGCTGCCGATCCGCCCCAGCACCAGGTCGCTCGCCGAGAACCCGCTGTCGGTGCGCGGCACCGCGATCGGCTCGGCGTGCACCAGGGCTCCCGCGTCGGCCTGCAGCTCCTCCACCACGAAGTGGTAGTGGAAGTCGCCCGCCGGCACGCTCAGCGCGAGCTGCTCCGTCAGGTAGCTGCCTTCGGGCAGCTCGGTCGGGTTGCGGAACACGCGCAGGGTGTCGAGGCCGGCGACCCGGCGGTACGCCGAGTCGTACACGATCAGCCGGAACTCGAACGGGTATCCGACGCCGCCGGGCGCCGGGAAGGAGCGCAGCGCCCGCGCGGGGAGCGCGAACACCACGTGCAGCACGGGACGCCGCTCGGCGTCGGCCAGGACGAAGGCGGACACGACGGGATCGAGGTCGTGCGCGAAGCGCAGCGCGTACGAATCCGTCGTGGTGCCGACCGCGATGGCCTGCCGGCCGCGCCGCCGCTCCTCGGCGAGCAGCGCGCCGCGTCCGGCGGTGCCCTGGTCCGCCAGGCGCTGGTAGAGGTCCGAGATGGTGGCGCGCGAACTCAGCAGGCCCCCGAACACCGCGGTGGGGACGTCCTGGCGGGACTGGAAGATCACGGCCGTGCTGAAGCCGTACGCGTCCAGCAGGCTCTCCACCAGCTTGTAGTCCTGCACGTGACCCGCCGCCACGAAGTGGAACACCAGGTCCGTCTCCGGCGGCGGGCGCCGGTACACCCACGTCTCGTTGGGCTCGACGTACTGGTCGGAGTAGCGCGCCCGGCCGTCCGGCTCGCCGTGACGCAGGTAGACGACGCCGCGGTCGTCGAACTCCGCCTGCGCGCTGTCGCGGTACACGTCGGTGATGTCGTAGTGGCGGTGGCGCGTGGTGAGGCGGAAGTTGGCCCGCGCGTATGCGTAGCGCCGGAACTGCTCGACCAGCCGCTCCCCGGGGCGCCGCGCGTCCTCGACGTCGCGCTCGCCCCAGAACCGGCGCAGCCACCGCCCGACCGAGTCCGCTGCCAGCGCGTCGTACGTCGCCAGCTCCTCGCGGGTGGCGATCCACGCGAGGTCCGCGCGGAAGGCGGCGCGCGCCTGCGGCGTGAGGGGGCGCCGCGACGCGGCGAAGTACTCCCCCACCGCGGAGTCGGACCGGCCCAGCAGGGCGAGGGTGCGCGCGACCTCGAGCCCGCCGAGGCCGCTGTCGCCGCCGGCGGCGAGGTAGCCCCGGAAGGCGACGAGCGCGGAGTCGTGCTGGTCCAGCTCCCGCTCGACGCGGCCGCGCGCCAGGAGCACCTCCGGCTCGCGGCCCGCCGCCGTTCCCGCCGCGAGCCGCAGCGCGCGCTGCGCCACGTCGAGCCGCGGCGCGATCCGCTGCCGCAGGGCGGTCGTCGCGAGGTCCACCAGCGCGCGGGAGTACGCGGGGTCCACCTGCGCGGCGCGGGCGAAGGCCCGCGCGGCCTTGGACAGCGCGTCGAGGCCGAGCGCCTCGCGCAGGTTCTCGAGAGCGATGGCGCGGGCCTCGCCGATGGCCAGCTCCGCGCGCCCCAGCCAGTACCACGGGGTCGGCCAGTCCGGCCGGAGGTCCGAGGCCCACTCGAACTCGCCGGCCGCGTCGTCGTAGTGCTTCGTGCTCCGGGCCACCACGGCGATGTGGTAGGCCAGGATTCCCAGCTCCAAATGGACCATCGGATCGTCGCGGTGGTCCTTCGCGTACGCGATGCGCGTCGTCTCCATCGCGAGCAGCGTCGTCGAGTCGGGGATCCGGGCGAAGGCGTCGGCGAGGGAGTCGAGCCGCGCGCGATCCTGAGGCTCCTGCGCCGCCAGGCGCGCCGGCCCGGCGGAAGCGGCGAGGAGGGCCGCGAGGCACAGCAGACGCGGCGCCGGGCTCATGATGGCGTCATACCCCGCGCGGCCGGGCGGGTTCGGCGCGGCGGCCGGTCACGGTCCCGGCTCCGCCAGATCGCGGAAGAAGGCCTGGAGGCCGAGCGCGATGCCGCGCGCGTACGCCTCCTGGAAGGCCGGCGTGCGCAGGGCGTTCTCCTGCTCGGGGACCATCAGGAACGCGCCCTCGGTGAGGATGGCCGGCATCCACGTGGTCCGCACCAGCGCGAAGTTGCCGCGGGCCGCCCCCAGGTTGCTCAGCCCCAGCTCGCTCACCAGCGCGGCCTGGGTCAGCAACGCCAGCCTCGCGGCGCGCGGAAGGAAGTAGTAGGTGCTCGTCCCGCTGTTGACGAACGGGTTCACGCCGTCGGGGAACGCGTTGTTGTGGATGGACACCAGGACCTCTGCGTCCGCCTGCTCGGCCAGCGCGGTCCGCTCGTAGAGGTCGAGCGCGGTGTCGGCGGTCCGCGTCATCACCACCCGGGCGCCTTCGCGCTGGAGCAGGTCCCGGAGCGCGAGGGCCACGGCCAGGTTCGCGTCCGCCTCCCGCAGGCCCGTGGGCCCCGTGGCGCCCTGCGGCGGGTGCCCGGGGTCCACGGCGATGGTCCGCCCCCTCAGCGGCCGCGCGCGATCCACGGCCGGCGGGCGCCGGATCTGGAGCACCAGGTCGGCGCCCTCCCAGTGCGCGCGCCAGCCGAACACGCGCGCGGCCAGCTCGAAGGTCACGGTGCACTCGTCCGCCGCGGGCTGCGCCCAGGTCACGCGGCGCACCAGCGGATCGGTGCCGCCGTACTGCACGAAGTCCAGGTCGGACTGCGCCCCGTACAGCCGCACCCGCACGGAGCGCTCGTCCTCGTCCACGCGGAACGGCACCCGCGCTTCCAGGTTGAGGCGCGCTTCGACCAGCGAGTCCCGGGGCGTGAGCCGCACCAGGCGCACCGCGGTTTCGGGAGGCGGCGCGCCCGCCGGCAGCACCGCCGCGACGTCGGCCAGGCTCACCCACGCGACCGACTCCCGGCTCAGCCGCACCCGCAGCTGGTCGCCGACCCGCCCGTCCACCGCCGCCGGCGTGCCTTCGGCGAAGAACCAGTCGAAGGTCCCGTGCGGGAGGGGCGAGCCCACCACGGCGCCCCGCGTCTTGCCGGTGTGCGCGGTGTCGTCGTCGAGGACCACGACGGGCATCGCGGCGGGGTCCACCAGCGTGACGCGCACCGGGAGCGGCGTGACGAGCGTGTCGGGGCCGAGTGCGGCGATCACCGCCGCCCCGGCCGTGCCGGTGCCGGTGTCGGCCGGCATCGTCGGCGTGGCGAGCGGCGGGAGCCCCGGGCCGAGCGGGACGGCGGGCACGCTGCCCGTGTAGCGCACGGTGGCCTGGACGGCCAGCCGGTCCGGGCGGCGCTCGAACGGCCCGTACGAGCCCGCGACCTCGGTGTCCGGCGCGAGCGGGAACAGCCGCCCGTCGGGCAGGCGCACCACGACGGACGCGCCGGGCGCGGCGCGCGCCACGACGCGGAGCGGCTCGTCGGCCACGGCCCACACCTCGCCGCGCGGCCGCAGCGACGCGGCGTCGATCCACAGCGGCTGCGCGGGCGGCACGAACCGCGCGGGGAGCCGCACCCGCCAGTCGAGCGCGGCGCGCTCCTCGCCCTTCACGGCCACGAGGTGGAAGACGGCCACGGTGTCGTCCGGGAGGGGGAGCCAGGCGAGAAAGGCGCCGTCCGGCGCCACGTCCACGGGCGTCCCGTCGATGGTGAGGCTGGCCTGGCCGCTCCCGGTCGCCCCGAACAGGAACGAGCTGTCGTGGGCGCCGATCAGGGCGTCCGCCGGCGGGTAGACGACGGTGAGCGCCAGCGGGCCGTCCACCGGCTCGATCGGCGGCAGGGCGGCGGGCCGCGTAGCCGGAACCACCTGCGCCGCGGCGACGGCGACGCTTCCGGTCGCGGAGAGGAGGCAGACGAGGAGCAGGGGGGTTCGGCGCAGCCGCATCGTTCGCGCAACGTACACCAACTCTCGGCGCAACGTCAATTTAGCTCAGTTGACCAGCCCCCGAATCGGCCCATATATTGGCGCTCGCTTCTCGCCGGATTCTTCGCCCCCGGAGGCGGTCCGAAACGTGATCACCTGTGCGCACTGTGGCCGGACCAACGATCCGGACTCCCGCTACTGCATGGACTGCGGCAAGCCCCTCTCCGCCTCGGCGATGGCGATGCCCGCGCCGTCGGCGACCGGGGGCATGCCCGCCACGCGGGTGTACGCCCCGGCGGCGAGCGGCGGCCGGGCCGGGGCCGCCACGGGGCCCGTGTGCTCCTCGTGCCGCCACCCGGTGGACGCCGCGATGGCGTTCTGCGCCTCGTGCGGGGCCAAGCTCGCGGCGGAGGCCCCGGCGGCCGCCGCCGCGGAGGTCCCCGGGTGCCCCAACTGCGGCGCCCCCATCGCCAGCGCCGACTACAAGTTCTGCCCGATCTGCGCGACGCCGCTCGGCGCCGGCCCGCGGGCCTCGGGCCCGCACGAGCCGACCAAGGTCTTCTCGCCCCAGCGGGCGTCGCGGCCGCCGGTCGAGCTGGTGCTCTCGGGGGAAGACGGCGCCAAGGGCACGCGCTATCCCCTGGTCGGCGAGGAGACGACCATGGGCCGCACCGGCGCGGACGTCGCCTTCGCCGACGACGTCTACCTGTCGCCGATGCACGCGCTGTTCATCTGGAAGGAGGGGCAGCTCCGGGTGCGCGATCTCGGCTCGCGCAACGGCACCTGGATCTTCCTCGAGGGCCCGCACCGCCTGGTGGACGGCGACCAGATCCTCATCGGGTCGCAGCTGCTGCGCTTCCGCCGGCTCGGCTACCCGGGGCCGTACGCGCCCGATGCGGACGCGACGCGCCGGATGGGCTCGCTGATCCCGAGCGCGGACATCGCGAGCCTGTCCCAGCTGCGCGTGGACGGCAGCGTGCGCGACGTGTTCCACCTCTCCCCGGGGCGCGACGTCAAGCTGGGCCGCGACTCGGGCGACTGGACCTTCCCGTACGATCCGTCGATGAGCTCGCTGCACGCGCAGATCCGGTCCGAGGACGCCGACTTCGTCCTCGCCGACGCGGGCAGCCGCAACGGCGTGGCGGTGGCCGCGCGCGGCGACGTGGCCCTGAAGAAGGCGTCGCGCATCCTGGTCGGGGACAAGCTGCTCGTGGTGGAGATGACGTGAAGACCTGCCCGGTGTGCGGCAAGGAGTATCCGGACACCTCCAAGTTCTGCCCGGTGGACGGCTCGACCCTGCGCGCCGCCAGCCCGACGGCGGACCTCGTCGGCCAGGTGGTCGCCGACCGCTACGCCATCATCAAGAAGCTCGGCGAGGGCGGGATGGGCGCGGTGTACCTCGGCGAGCACGTGAAGATGGGCCGCAAGAGCGCCATCAAGGTGATGAACCCGTCCATGGCGGCCGACCCCGACGCGATCAGCCGGTTCAACCGCGAGGCGTCCAACGCGAGCCGCATCTCGCACCCCAACGTCTGCCAGATCTACGACTTCGGCGAGACGCCCGAGGGCATCATCTACCTGGCGATGGAGTTCATCCAGGGCGCGGCGCTGACGGACATCATCGAGCGGGAGGGGGCCCTGCCCCCGCCGCGCGCGGTGCGGATCCTCCGCCAGTCGGCCGACGCGCTCGCCGCCGCGCACGACCTCGGCATCGTGCACCGCGATCTCAAGCCCGACAACATCATGATCGTCCAGGGCCGGGACGGCGCGGACATCGTGAAGGTGGTCGACTTCGGCATCGCGAAGGCGGTGGCGGGCGACGAGGCCGGGCAGAAGGTGACCAAGACGGGCCTGGTGGTCGGCACGCCGGAGTACATGAGCCCCGAGCAGCTATCGGGCGACAAGCTCGACGGCCGCAGTGACATCTACTCTCTGGGCCTGGTCTTCTACCGGATGCTCACCGGCGTGCTGCCGTTCCAGGCGGACAGCGCCCAGGAGACGATGATCAAGCGGCTCACGGACGAGCCGATGCCGCTCGCCGACGCTCGCCCGGACATCGCGTTCCCGCCCAAGCTGCAGGCGGTCCTGGACAAGGCGCTGGCGCGCTCGCCCGCCGAGCGCTACGCCGTCGCGACCGAGTTCGCGCGGGACGCCGAGAGCGCGGTGGGCGGACCGGCCGTGCCCGGCACGCGGGTCGCGGAGCCGGTGACGACGGCCGCGACCCAGCTCATGGACGCGGAGCACGCGCTCAAGGCGCACCGGGCCAAGCCCGCCGCGCCGACCGCGGCGCGGCCCGCGGTGCCG